>JAFTKE010000014.1 GCA_017456045.1 Oscillospiraceae bacterium | reverse complement strand
CACAGTTCATAACACCGGGGACGTTCCTGTGTGTGTTACCACACACAGGACCGTCCCCTGTGTTAGCGACAGCCCCTGATCTTCACTTCTGCCGCTTCTGCTCCAGCTCCTGGCGCAGCCGGTCGATCTTATCCATATGTACCTGGAGCATCTCGGCCGTCGGCTCCTCGCCACGAGCCACCGTGTCATGATAGGCCCGGCCCAGATCCCGGTATGCATCCTGGATCCTCTGCTCCAGCGCGGCACAGGAGACTTCCTCCCCCACTCTGGTCACCACCCGCTGGGCAGCCTTGCCGATATCTCTCAAAATCTCACTCATGGTCCTGCACCTCCACATCCTCTTCAACGGCTTCCTCTGCCTCTACCTGGGCAGCCTCCCGTGCCTCCACCTGACGGACGAACAGTTTTTCAGGATCCGGCTTCCTCAGCTGGAAGAAGATCAGCAGTCCCACCGCCGCAGCGCAGCTCACCGCGGCCAGTACCTGGCTGACCCGGACAGGCCCCCAATACAGGCTGTCCATCCGCAGTCCCTCGATGAAAGCCCGGCCCAGACCATACCACGCCACGTATCCCAGCGCCACCTGCCCGTCGTACTTGCGCCGCTTGGACAGGAAGTGCAGCAGCAAAAAGCCGCACAGGTTCCACACCGACTCATACAGGAAGGTGGGATGGTAGTAGGTCACTTCTCCGGTGTACACATTGGTCAGGCCCATGCGGAAGAAGGAGTCCGTCTCCGCGCCGAAGGCCTCCCGGTTGAAGAAATTGCCCCAGCGGCCGATGGACTGTCCGATCAGGAAGCCCAGGCTTGTGATATCCAGCACCGCGAACAAGTTGACCTTGTCCTTCTTCACCCAGGCATACACCACGATACCGATCGCGGCACCGATCACGCCGCCATAGATGGCCAGTCCGCCCTTCCAGATATGGAAGATGGACCAAAGGTCATCCTTATACTGATCCCACTCGAAGATACAGTAGTACAGCCGGGCGCAAATGATCGCGAAGGGCACGATGCACAGCACCCCATCGATCAGATCGTCCTCCTTCAGCCCGAACTGCTTGCTCCGTCCGCAGGCGTACACCACCGCCAGCATCAGGCCCAATGCGATCAGCAGGCCATACCAGTGGATGTTCAGGGACCCGATGGAGAATCCGGTGGACGGATCACAGCTGAATCCGATGGACGGGAACGAGATCTCAGAAAATTGGTTCATAGCATTTCCTCCTTAGATAGGTTCGATCACAGACATACTGCACCGCTCCTCCCGGACCACCCGGTCCAGGAACTGTCGGACCTGATCAGCCTCCACGGCTTCATACACCGCCGGGAAGTCGAAGTAATCGAAATCCGCGAAATGATAGGCACACAGCCGGAAGCAGGTGGAATCGAAGCTGTCCAGATCCCGGATCCTGCGACCCATGGCGCTGCGCTTCATCCTGCGGAAGGCCGCCTCATCCACGCCCTCCCGAACGATCTTCCGGGCCTGGTCCAAGAGCGCGGTGCGCACCGCCTTGGGGTCATGACTGTCGCCGCCACAGGTCAGCATAGCGCAGCCATCCACCGTCTCGAAGCCACCGCCAAAGGACTGATCGATCAGCGCCTGCTCATAGAGCCGCAGATACAGCTCCGAGGACTCCCCGAACAGCGCCTCCGCTGCCAGATCGCCGATCACCTCCTGGGCGATCGCCTCCCGGCCGGAGCCGATCGGCTCACATTTGAGACCCAGCTGGAAGGTGGGCATGGCCACCTCCATCCGCTCTAAGTGATAAGCTTCGGGGCAGGTCATATCCTCGTCCCAGCAGCGCAGCTTCTGCGCCACCGAGCCAGGCTCATCCCCCAGCCGCTTCCGGGCGATCGAAGCCACCTGCTCCAGATCCACATCTCCCACCACACACAGCACCATGTTCGACGGTGTGTAGAACCCCCGATGGCACAGCTCCAGATCTTCCGGCGTGATCTGGCGGATCGTCTCGCTGGTGCCCAGTATCGGCGTGCGGATGTCGTGATGGCGGTACATCCCCTCCATCAGCCGCTCGAAGATCACCGACTCCGGTGCGTCCACGTTCATTCCGATCTCCTGATCGATGATGCCCCGCTCCTTCTCCACGCTTTCCTGGGTGAAATAGGGGGTGGAAACGAACTCCAGGAGCAGATCGAGACATTCGTCGAAATGCTCCGTACAGGTGAAATAGTACGCCGTCATGTCGTAGCTGGTGAAGGCATTGACATTGGCCCCCAGCTCCGCCAGCTCGGCAGAAACGTCCCGCCCGGGAAGGTCGAACATTTTATGCTCCAAATAATGGGCTATCCCCGCACTGACCGTATGCTCTTCCCCATCCAGCCGGAACCGGCGATGGATGGAGCCGAAGTCCGTGACGAAATAGGCCATCTTCCGAGTGGCACCGGGCCGGGGACACACGATCACATCCAGCCCATTGGGCAGCTTACACCGCCCGATCCGCTCCCCCAGCCGGGGGTAAAGCTTCTGGGTCATGACACCACCCCCTTCAGAAGATAGCTGGTGTGCAGCGATACGGACCGGGCGGCCTTGGCCACATCCTCCACCGTCACCGCCTCCACCCCGGCACGATACTGCTCCACCGTCAAAGCCATGCCGCCGATGGCGGCAGTGGTCTCATATCCTTCGATGGATCCGGGGGAATCATATACGCTTCTCAGGCTGGACAAGATCGCCTCCTTGGCCGCCGCCAGCTCCTCCCGGGAGATCTCTCCCTCCCGACAGGCCTCCAGCTGTTCCATGATCTGCTGACGGACCACGCTTTCCTTGTCCGCATCGATCCCAGCAGACACCGTGACGATCCCCTTGCTGCCATAATAGCCGGAGCCGATGGAATAGCATAGGCTCAGCTTCTCCCGGACGTTCATGAACAGCTTGCTGGTCATCCCCGCGCCGAACAGGGCGTTGAACACCTGCATCGCCGGGAACTGCGGCTGCCGGTTGGTCACCGGGGTGGTGAAGCCCAGGACCAGCTTCGCCTGTGTGATCTCCATGATCTCGGTGTGGTCACCACCGCCACCATCCCGGAAGGGAGACTGCTCCGGCAGCGCCACCGGATCGCGACAGATCCCAGAGAAAAGCTCTTTCAGCTTCGCCGCCAGCATCTGAAGATCGCCGCCGCCCACATAAAAGATCTCCACCGGACTGCGGCGCAGGACCTCCTGGTAATGGGTCCATGCCCCCTTGGGGTCGATCTGCTCCACCTGCTCCTTCTCTCCCAACCTGGAGATGCCGAAGCTATCGGCACTGCACATCTTCCGCAGCATCTGTGCGGCGGCATAGGCCCGCTTGTCGTTCCGCTCGGATCCGATGGTGGCGATCAGGTTCCGCTTCTCGCTCTCCACGAAGGAAGCACAGAAGCCCCCATCTTCCATCACCGGCTCCAGCAGCAGCTCCCGTAAAAAGTCCACCATCGGCTCCAGGATCTTATCTCCCTGCAGGGCATACCGATCCTCGATGAAGCCGCAGTACAGCCCCACGGTCTGGTAGTCACCGATCCTTCTCACCAGCGCCCCCACCGACGCCCCATAGAGGTCGTCCAAATGGAGGGTGATGGCACGAAGATCCGGTCTATTTTTCGTCCCCCGCAGCAGCACCGCCGGGATCAGGGCGTTCACCGCCGCCTCCTCCCGACACATAGGCCGCAGGAATTGCAGGCTCAAACACCCCTGCTTGAACCGCTCCACCGGAAAGGCCCGCAGCGTCACCCCCGGCAAAAGCTCGAACACTTGGATCATGAGAATACTCCTTAAAAACGTGTATCTTATATTATATACGAAAACCATCCAAATAGGAAGTCCCCCACCGAAAAATTCACAAAAGATCTCCCCGCCCCACCTTGCACTTTCCCGGCGGATAGAGTAGAATGGAGAGAAGATAAGGTAAATCATCGTTTAGCGTGCTAAGCGGCGCAGCCGCGTCCCTTCTCCCGGGGAGAAGGTGCCCCGAAGGGGCGGAAGAGGAATGCGGGCGGCGACGTGATGGTTTTGGGGCGGGATAGACCTAGATCATCGTTCAGCGTTT
>JAFTKE010000211.1 GCA_017456045.1 Oscillospiraceae bacterium | reverse complement strand
CCCCCGCCCCACTGCGCTGCGCTTGTGGGGCACCCCCTCATAAATGAGGGGGGCAAGGGGTGCGTGGGCTTGAGGGAGGGTCAAGACCCTCCCCTACGGGGGTGGAGCGATCATGGGGAGGGGAAGCGGCGGCGGGGGACACGGCAGTCGCAGGGCTTGCAGTCCACCAGGACGATGTCCGGACCGATCCGACGGATGCAGTGCCAGGGGATCAGGAAATCGTCCTTCTGTCCCACCAGGCCCAGGAACCGGCAGGGGCCGGGGACGATCACCGCAGCGACCCGGCCCTCCGGCAGCTCCACCACCACGTCTGAGATGAAGCCCAGCCGCTGCCCGTCGTTGACGCAGATCACTTCCTTACAGCGAAGCTCTGTGAAGCGCATACTCATAGTAGGACCTCCCTGATATGTCATCAGAGGACTATATGCGTGGGGGGCGGGCGGTATGCCTGGGACTGTGCGGGCCGATGTTATCAAGTTAGTGGAAAGGGAAGGAGCGCCAGAAGGGCAAGTGGTGTGTGCGCTTTACTACACGAGACCATGGGGCGCATCCACTTTCCTACGAGACGCTGATGCTTTTTCGCATGGAGCCGATGGCGGCTTTTTCCAGGCGGGAGACCTGGGCTTGGGAGATGCCTAGGATCTGGGCTACCTGCATCTGGGTCTTGCTGTCGTAGAACCGCAGACTGAGGATCTGCTTCTCCCGGTCACCCAGGCGGCGGAAGGCATCCCGCAGGGCGATATGCTCCATCCAGTTGCCCTCGGTGTTCTTGGTGTCACGGACCTGGTCCATCACCGTCAGTGGGTCGCCGCCGTCGGTGTAGATCGGGTCGTACAGGCTCACCGGGGCGCAGACCGCGTCCAGGGCTTGGCTCACGTCTTCCACGTTCAGCTCCAGCTCCCGGGCGATCTCCTCCAGGGTGGGTTCCCGGTCCAGACGCAGGAGCAGGGCCTCTTTGCACTGCAGGACCCGGTAGGCCACGTCCCGGATGCTGCGGGAGACCCGGATGGGGCTGTTGTCCCGCAGGTATCGCCGGACCTCTCCGGCGATCATGGGCACGCCGTAGGTGGAGAAGCGGACTTGCTTATCCGGGTCGAAGTTGGCGATCGCTTTCATCAGGCCGATGCAGCCCACCTGGAACAGGTCGTCGGCGCATTCTCCCCGTTTCTCGAACCGGCCGATCACGCTGAGCACCAGCCGCAGGTTCCCCTCGATCAGCTTTTGGCGGGCCTTTTTGTCTCCGGCACGGGACAGGCGCAGGAGCGTGTCCATCTCTTCCTGGGTCAGGGTCTTCAGGCGGGCGGTGTTGATGCCGCAGATCTCTACTTTGGAGCGCATGATGTCCCTCCTGTTTTTAGGTGGAGATATTATCTCCCCCCGACACGGGATCATACACTTCGCCGATCTGGCCAGTTTCCACAAATTATTTCGGGCGCAGCGCTGTCCAGGCAGGTTCTGAGCGGCGGGAAATGACGGAACTCCAACTTTCGTGACTGGTTTCGCCAGGGGGAGCGGGCGTTCCCTATGGTGACGTAACACGGTGTTTTCCAGTTACATCCATGGATCATACGATCGGATATCCATTTCCTGCAGGTGGGGCAGATCCGGGAAATGAAGGGGATACCTGTGGAAAACCAAAACTTTTCCACATTCTCCACAGGTTTTTCCACATGGCTTTTCCACAGGTGGAAAAACGGCGATATCCATTTTGAGTCGACATAACGCTTTTTTACGGGATCCGACAAATTCGGTGTTTTTGTGAGGCGGTGATTTGTGACAAGGACGGCGGCGGAGCTGTGGAAATTGGGGCTTGACAGGGGGAGCATCGCTTGGTCAGATCACGGTCCATCCAGGAGATGATCGACCTACCAGCGTAGGGGAGGGTCTTGACCCTCCCTCAAGAGGGCCATCGTTTGAGCCGTTCGTTGGACGCGATAGCGCAAGTTCGAGACGATCATCCAGCATCTATTTGACCGTTAGGTTTTAGGGAGGGTCAAGACCCCCCTACGATGGGTAGAGGTGTCCTCTTGTGGGCCGGAAAGGGCATGCCCTTTCCCTACGTTGGGATGATGGGATGAGGGGCGGAAAATTTTTTTGAAAAGGGTATTGATTTTCTTGTAAAGTGGCGCTATAATGCATATCTGTATGAAAGTTTGGGAACAGGAGGTGTGAACATGCCCAATATCAAGTCCTCTAAGAAGGATGTCCTTTCTTCCAAGATCGCTTACGAGAAGAATAAGGCGAACAAGTCTGCTCTGAAGACCGTGCTGAAGAAGTATGACGCTGCTCTGGTGTCCGGCGATAAGGCCGCTGCCCAGGCTGCTTATACTGCTGCTGTCAAGGCTGTGGACCAGGCTGTCAACAAGGGTCGTCTGCACAAGAACAACGCTGCCCGCAAGAAGAGCAGCCTGACCCTGAAGCTGAACAAGCTGGCCTGATGGTTCTCTGAAAATATCTCCCTCCCGTTTTCCGGAGGGAGTTTTTTCATATCATGATGATAGGTAGGGCGGGGGCTTGCCCCCGCCGGTGCCCTTGCGTCGCAAGGGCACATATGATGTTGTTTTTTTCGCAGATCCCGTGGGATCTGCGGCGGCGGGGGCGAGCCCCCGATCTACGGTGGAGGAGGTGTCATCCATGGCAAAACTGTCTGATCCGATCACGATATTGAAGGGCGTGGGGCCGGCGAAGGCCAAGCTGTTCGCTAATTTGGATATCTTCACGTTGCGTGATCTGATCTGTCATTTCCCGCGGGGGTATGAGGATCGGACCCAGCTGGTGACGATCGATAAGCTGGAGGTGGACAAGCCAGCCTGCTTCAAGGCGGTGGTGATGAACCATCCCAGGACCAACCATATCCGAAAGGGCCTGGATCTGACGAAGGTGCAGGTGGCGGATCATACTGCCCGGCTGAGCCTGACCTTCTTCAACAGCCGCTTCGCCGCGGAGAACCTGGAATATGGCCGGGAATATATCTTCTATGGGGCGGTATCCGGGGATTTCATCGGGTACGATATGACGAACCCTGTCTTCGAGACGTTGGACAGCGCGCCGGTCACCACCCGGCGGATCCTGCCGGTGTATCCTCTGACCGCGGGGCTGAACAACGCTGCCGTTTTAAGGGCGGTGCGTCAGGCGCTGGCGGTGTGCGATCCGCCCCAGGAGATCATCCCGGAGGCGGTGCGGCGGGAGCATGGCATCCTGCCGGCGGAAAGGGCCTACTACGCGATCCATGAGCCTGCGTCCATGGAGGAGGCGGAGCTGGCGAAAAGAAGACTGGTGTTCGAGGAGTTCTTCGTGTTCTCCGCCGGGCTGAGCCTGCTGCGGGCCTCCCGGGCGGGGAAGGCCACTGCTCCCTACGCCGATACGGATCTGACGGCCTTCTATGAAGCGCTGCCCTTCCGGCTCACCGGGGCCCAGCGCAAAGCGATCGACGAGATCCGGGCCGATGTGGTCCGGGGCGTGCCCATGAACCGGATGGTACAGGGAGACGTGGGCAGCGGCAAGACCATGGTGGCGGCGGCTGCGGCGTATCTGGCGGTGGAGGATCATCACCAGGCGGCGCTGATGGCCCCCACGGAGATCCTGGCGGAGCAGCATTTCCAGTCCCTCCAGCGGCTGCTGGAGCCGCTGGGGGTCCGGGTGGAGCTGCTGACTGGTTCCATGAAGGACAAGGACAAGCGCATCGTCCGGGAACGGATCGCCCTGGGGGAGGTGGATCTGGTGATCGGCACCCATGCTTTGATCACCGATGCTACGGTGTTCCAGGATCTGGGCATGGTGATCGCCGATGAGCAGCATCGCTTCGGCGTGGCCCAGCGGAGCAAGCTTTCCGCCAAGGGTCGGGACCCCCATGTGCTGGTGATGTCCGCGACTCCGATCCCCCGGTCCCTGGCGCTGATCATGTATGGGGATCTGGACGTTTCTATATTGGACGAGCTGCCCCCTGGGCGGCAGGCGGTGGACACCTTCCTGGTGGGAGAGAGCTATCGGGCCAGGATCAACGCCTTCATCCGCAAGCAGGTGGCGGAAGGGCACCAGTGCTTCGTGGTATGCCCGGCGGTGGAGGAGAACGAGGAGCTGGGGATCAAGTCCGCCGAGGTCTGGGCGGATACGCTGCAGCAGACCGTGTTCCCGGATCTGCGGGTGCTGCTGCTCCATGGGCAGATGAAGGGCGCCCAGAAGGAGGAAGTGATGGCTTCCTTCGCTGCAGGGGAGGGGGACATCCTGGTGGCTACTACGGTGATCGAGGTGGGCGTGGACGTACCCAACGCTACCTTGATGGTGATCGAGGACGCGGACCGGTTCGGCCTTTCCCAGCTGCATCAGCTGCGGGGCCGGGTGGGCCGGGGCAGCGCCAAAAGCTACTGCATCCTCACCACCCACAACCGCAATGGCGAGACGATCGCCCGGCTGAAGGCCTTTTGCAAGACCACCGATGGCTTCAAGATCGCGGAAGAGGATCTGAAGATGCGGGGGCCCGGCGATTTCTTCGGGCGCCGCCAGTCCGGTCTGCCTGCGTTCCGGGTGGCAGATCTCAGCTTCGATCTGCAGACGCTCAAGGACGCACAGGAAGCCTCGGCTCGGTGGATCGATACGTTCGGTACGTCTGACGCGCCGGAGGCGGCAGCGCTGCGGGAGCGGATCTCGGAGCTGTTCTACCGGGCGGAAGGGACGATGAACTGAACCTGCCAGAAAGGGGCCGTTTCCTTTGGAGCGGCTCCTTTCTTGTGTATGCTGAGAAACGTTTGAGAATAATTGACGAAAAGTTGACAAGAGGGGGCATGAAATGGTATAGTGTATTTTGCAAATAAATGTTATTTTAGGGAGGGGAAGTAATGAAACGGATCATATCTGTCCTGGTCGTGCTGACCTGTTTGATGATCGTGGTATTTCCAACGGGTGCCTTTGCGGAGGCTTATGAGGGGACGTGCGGCGAAAATGTTACGTGGCACTTCGATGATGTGACCGGTGTTTTGACCATTTCCGGTACTGGTGATATGGTCACCAGCAAACCGGCCCCCTGGGATGCCTACTGGGAGCAGATCAAGACGCTGGTGATCGAGCCGGGGGTGACGGGGATCGGCTCATATGCATTTTGGAGATTGAGCTACATGACGAGCGTTGAGATCCCCGATACCGTGACCCACATTGATGCGTATGCCTTCCATAGTTGCGGCAGTTTGGAGACGATCGATCTCCCTCAGGGGCTAACGATAATCGGGACAGGAGCGTTCTACCAATGTGGCGGTGTGAAGCAGATCATGATCCCGGAGGGTGTTACAGCGATCGCGGCAGAGGCATTTTATGCCTGCGGTCTGTCTGCTGTTGAGATCCATACTGGTGTTACTGCTATTGGCGCCTGTGCGTTCGCACAGTGTCGCAGTTTGCGTGAGATCCATTTTCTGGGTGATGCGCCGACTATCGGTGCTGACGCGTTCTATGTTGTGAACGCCACGGCTTATTATCCTTACGGAAATGATAGCTGGACAGGGGCTATTATGCAGGATCATGGAGGGAACCTCCAGTGGGAAGCTGTGGGAGATCGGCCGACTTCCGGCGTTTATGGGAAAGATGATATGGAGTGGCGGCTGGAAGATGGTACGTTGTACATCGAAGGAAAAGGAGAAATGAGAGGGCTGGGGTCCAAGGATGATCAGCCATGGGCTACCTACCGGGATTCGATCCACTCGCTGGTGATCACCGGTGAGCCGACGGCGATCGGGTCCCATGTATGTGAGGACCTTATAAACCTGAAAAATATCACGATCCCTGATACGGTGATCGCGGTTTATGAAGGCGCGTTCAACAACTGTATCGGCTTGACGGATATCCAGCTTCCAGACAGTGTAAAGTACATTTATGGTGCGTACAATGGATGTACTGGGCTGAGGTATGTGGAGCTGCCGAGAAGTTTAAGAAAGATCGAGGACGCGTTCGTTAGCTGTGAGAACCTGGAAAAGGTCACCCTTCCGGAAAGCCTGAAGGAAATGAGTGGGACCTTCAGCGACTGCACCAGTCTCGCGACTATCGATTTGCCAGAGGGTTTGGAATGGATCGGAAACTATACGTTTCACCGTACGGCGATAAAAACTATGGTCGTGCCGCGAAATGTATCCTACCTGGGAGACGGCGCGTTCGTGAACTGTGAGCAGCTGGAGCGTGTGACCATCTTGGGACCAATAAATACCCTTCGTAAGAACACGTTCCAGAACTGTTTCTCGTTGAAACGGGTGGATGTTCCTGCTACTGTCACGCTGGTATGCGAGGGGGCTTTCTGCAGCAATGAGTCGAGTTATCTTGAAGTCTATTTTTCCGGAGATATGCCCCAATTCCGTAGTCAGGCATATAGTGGTAACAGCATTAGGGGCGGAACGATCTATTATCCACAGGGCAACGAGACTTGGACACAGGAAAAGATGGATGAACTGATGACCGGCATGCACCTTGGTGCAAGGGTGAAGTTTCAGGCTATTGCGATGGAGCCGGAAGAGGATCCTACCCCTACAGTACCGGTCGAGACAGAGCCTGCGGAGACGGAGCCTGTGGTGACGGAGCCTACGGAGACGGAACCTGTGGAGACGGAGCCTGTGGAGACGGAGCCTGTGGAGACGGAGCCTGTGGAGACGGAGCCTGTGGAGACGGAACCCGTGGAGACGGAACCCGTGGAGACAGAGCCTGCGGTGACGGAGCCTGTGGAGACAGAGCCTGTGGAGACGGAGCCTGCGGTGACGGAGCCTGCTGAGACAGAGCCGGCGGGACCCGTGCCGGAGCCGGAGGGCGGCTTTCCGATGGCGGTGGTGATCGTGAGTGCTGTGCTGCTGGCCGCAGCTGGTGGCGGGGCTTGGTATCTTCTGAAAAAACGGAAGTGAGCGACGCTTTCTCAATAGATGATCAATACTTTTTTAACATCCTCCGGGGAAAGTGACCAATGGGGCGCTTTCCCTGGAGTTTTTTTCGTGAATTCGGAAAAACTTTGAAAAATGGGTTGTAACTTTTGTAATTATGATGTAGAATAGTAGAACCAAAATACTGCGAATATGCCGATCGATTCGGTTTTGGAGGAGATATCATGGATAAACCTATCGTGTTAGTCATTATGGATGGCGTTGGTAAGGGCGATGGCGGCAGCGGTGACGCTGTGGTCGTGGCCAAGACCCCCACGCTGGATAACTTGCTCGCTACCTGCCCCCATACTTATCTGAAGGCCCATGGCACTGCCGTCGGTCTGCCCTCCGATGAGGATATGGGCAACTCCGAGGTGGGCCACAACGCACTGGGCTGCGGTCAGGTCTACTCTCAGGGCGCCAAGCTGGTGGGCGAGTCCATCGAGAACGGCTCGCTGTTCCAGAGCGCTACCTGGAAGGATCTGGTCGCCAACGCCGAGGGCAAGGCCATGCACTTCCTGGGCCTGCTGTCTGACGGCAACGTCCACTCTAACATCGCTCACCTGATCGCTCTGCTGAAGCAGGCCCACGCCGAGGGTGTGAAGAAGGCCTACTGCCACATCCTGCTGGACGGCCGTGATGTGCCCGCCACCTCCGCTCTGGAGTATGTTGGCATGCTGGAAGATGTTTTG
>JAFTKE010000210.1 GCA_017456045.1 Oscillospiraceae bacterium | reverse complement strand
GCGCTCAGGACGACAGGGGTAGTCGTACTGGGTGCGTGGCGGGTGAGGACCCGTTTTGTTACTTCGTCATTTTCTCCTGCTTGACCTTGTGGTCGATCACGTGTCGGGAGGCCAGCTCTTTGTGGATATCCTCCAGGGAGATGCCCAGTTGTATCATCATGACCATCACGTGGTAGGCAAGGTCGGCTACTTCGTAGATGGTCTCTTTTTTGTCGTCGTCCTTGGCGGCGATGATCACTTCGGTGCATTCCTCGCCTACCTTCTTCAGGATCTTGTCCAGACCCTTCTCGAAGAGGTAGGTGGTGTAGGAGCCTTCCTTCTTTTCGGTCTTGCGGCCGCGGATCAATTCCATCAGGCCCTGGTAGGAGAACTCGTGGCGGTCTTCGCTCTGGTAGACTTCCTTGGTGAAGCAGGAGGTGGTGCCGGTGTGGCAGGCGGGGCCGTCGGGCTCTACTACCACCACCAGGGCATCGTTGTCGCAGTCGGCGGTGATGGAGACGATGTGCTGGTAGTTGCCACTGGTCTCGCCCTTCAGCCACAGCTCGTTGCGGGAGCGGCTGTAGAAGCAGGTCAGCTCCTTCTCCATGGAGATCATCAGGCTTTCCTTGTTCATATAGGCCAGGGTCAGGACCTTTTTCGTGATGGAATCCACCACGATGGCGGGGATGAGGCCCTTTTCGTCGAATTTCAGTTCATCGATGTTGATCATTTTGGTTTTCTCCTTATATCGTCTTGTAGGGGCGGGTCACTGACCCGCCCGACAACAGCCGCTGCGGCGGCTGTTGTGCGATGCTTCGCATCGCCGGGAGGGTCGATGACCCTCCCCTACAAAGTATGTAGTTAGATCGTGCGGGTGGGGATATTGGCCTTCAGCATCTCGGCCTTCAAGTCTTTGATCGCTACTTCGCCGAAGTGGAAGATGGAGGCGGCAAGGCCGGCATCTACTTTGGGTAGACGTTGGAACAATTTGATGAAGTCATCGATCTTTCCAGCGCCGCCGGAGGCGATCACCGGGACGTTGACGGCATCGCAGACGGCTTCCAGCATCTCGAGGTCGAAGCCCTTTTTCACGCCGTCAGTGTCGATGGAATTGACGACGATCTCACCGGCACCGTTATCCACACAGCGGCGGATCCAGGAGATGGCTTCCATGCCGGTGTCCTCCCGGCCGCCCTTGGCGAAGACACGAAACTCTCCGTCCACCCGTTTGATGTCGGCGGACAGGACCACGCATTGGTCGCCGTAGAGCTTGGCGGCTTCGTAGACCAGGTCCGGGTTCCGGATCGCGCCGGAGTTGACGCTGACTTTGTCGGCACCGCATTTTAAGACCCGGTCGAAGTCGGCAACAGAATTGATGCCGCCGCCCACGGTCAGGGGGATGAACACCCGCTTGGCGGTCTCCACCAGGATGTCGGTGAACAGCTTGCGGCCATCGGAGGAGGCGGTGATGTCGTAGAACACCAGCTCGTCGGCTCCGCACTGACTATAGAACTCTGCCAGGGCCACGGGGGAGGACACGTCCTGCAGTCCTCCGAAGTTCACGCCCTTGACCACCCGTCCGTCCTTCACGTCCAGACAGGGGATGATACGTTTCGTGATCATTTCGCCACCTCGATCGCTGTTTTAAGGTCGATGGCCCCGGTGTAGTAGGCTTTGCCCACGATGGCACCGTGGATCTGCAGCTTTGCCAGCCGCTCCACGTCCTCCATAGAGGACACGCCGCCGGAGGCGATGATGTCCATTAGGAACTTTTGGGACAGCTCCTGGTAAAGGGCGTGGTTGGTGCCCTGCATGGCACCGTCCTTGGAGATGTCGGTGCAGATCAGGGTCTTGACACCGAGTTTTTCCATCTTTTCGCAGAAATCCAGGGCGTTTTCCTCACTTTTCACCGTCCAGCCCTTGATCGCAACGTACCCGTCCTTGATGTCGATGCCCACGGCGATCTTGTCACCGTACTTGGCTACCGCTTCTTCCACGAAGCCGGGCTCGGTGACGGCGGCGGTGCCCAGGATCACACGGTCGATCCCGGCGGAAAGATATTTTTCGATCGTCTCCATGCTTCGGATGCCGCCGCCGATCTCACAGAAGAGGCCGGTGGTGTCCTTGATGGCTTTGACGGTATCGAAATTGGGGGTAGTGCCCGCCTTTGCGCCCTCCAGGTCCACCAGGTGGATGCGGGTGGCTCCGCAGGCGGCGAAGTCCTTGGCCACCATAGTGGGGTCGTCGTTGTAGACGGTCATTTGGGCGTAGTCGCCCTTATATAGGCGCACGGCTTTGCCGCCGTACAGGTCGATGGCAGGATATATCAGCATTTTTTGCCCTCCATTTCTACGAAGGCTTTCAGGATGTTCAGGCCCACGGTGCCGCTTTTTTCCGGGTGGAACTGGCAACCGAAGACGTTGCCTTTCGCCACGGCGGCGGTCAGCTCCGGGCCATATTCGGCGGTGGCCAGTACCGCGTCGTCGCAATTGGCGGCATAATAGGAGTGGACGAAGTAGACGCAGTCGCCGTTTTGGATGTACTTGAACAGCGGCGTGTCCTTTTTGAAGACCAGGGCGTTCCAGCCGATGTGGGGGATCTTGTAGCTCGGGGGGATCACGCCCTGCATGGGGACGACTTGACCGGAGATCAGGCCGAGGCCTTCATGCTCGCCGTATTCATAGCTTTTATCGAACAGCATCTGCATCCCAAGGCAGATGCCCATGAGGGGCTTGCCGGCGGCGGCCAGGTCCCGGATCGTTTGGTCCAGGCCGGTGGCACGGAGCTTCTTCGCCGCGTCCTCGAAAGCGCCCACGCCGGGGAGGATGATCTGGTCGGCGTTTTTCAGCACCTCAGGATCGGCGGTGATGGTGACCTCCGCTCCTATGGCGTTCAGGGAACACTCCAGGGAGAACAGGTTGCCCACGCCGTAATCAACGATCGCGACCATTTACAGCACTCCCTTCGTGGAGGGGATCTCGTCGGCGCAGTCCGGGTCGATGGACACGGCGGTGCGCAGGCTCCGGGCCACGGATTTGAAAGTGCCCTCGATGATGTGGTGGGAGTTGGTGCCCGCCAGCTTTCGGATGTGCAGAGTGCATTCGGCGTTTCGGATGAAGCCCAGGAAGAACTCCTCCACCAGCTCGGTATCGAAAGACCCGACCTTCTGGGTGGGGATCGGCAGATCGTAGCCCAGGTAGCCACGGCCCGACAGGTCCACGGCGGTGAGGATCAGGCTCTCGTCCATGGGCAGCACGGTGTCGCCGTAGCGGCGGATGCCTTTTTTGCTGCCCAGGGCCTCCTTGAAGGCCTGGCCCAGGGCGATGCCGATGTCCTCCACGGTGTGGTGGTCGTCCACGTAGGTGTCGCCCTGGCAGGAAACGGTCAGGTCGAAGCGGCCGTGGCGGGCGAACAGGGTCAGCATATGGTCCAGGAAGCCGCAGCCGGTCTGGATCTCGCTGGTCCCGGTGCCGTCCAGGGACAATGTCAGGGTGATATCGGTCTCGGCGGTGGCACGCTTGATCACGGAAGTTCTCATAAGATCTCCTCCAAAATGGTTTTGATAGTGGCGATGAAGGTGTCCATCTGGCTGTCACTGCCGATGGTGATCCGCAGGTAGTCAGTCAGGCGGGGGGTGTCGAAGTGGCGGACCAGGATGCCCTTCTCCCGGAGCTTCGTGTACAGGGCTTTGCCGGGGATGCCGTCTCGCTTGGCGAAGACGAAGTTGGTCAGGGAGGGGAGCACTGTGAAGCCCATGCTTTCCAGGGCTTCGGTGGTGCGCTGGCGGGTCGCCATGATCTTTTCGCAGTTGGTGCGGAAGTAGTCGCCGTCTTCCAGGGCTCCCAGGCCCGCAGCCATGGTCATGCGGTTGACGTTGTAGGGGTTGACGGAGTATTTGATGGTGTTCAGGTCCTGGATCAATGCCTTGCAGCCCACGGCGTAGCCCAGCCGGGCACCTGCCATGGAGCGGGACTTGGAGAAGGTGCCCACCACCAAGAGATTATCGTATTTCTTGGTCAGAGGGATCGCGGTTTCGCCGCCGAAGTCGATGTAGGCTTCATCGATCACCACGATGTTTTCCCGGTTGGATGCCACGATCTGCTCGATCTGGGCAAGGCTCAGGTACAGCCCAGTGGGGGCGTTGGGGTTGGCGATGAAAATGGTCTTGCGCTGGTTTACATAATCACCAACGTCGATGGTGAAGTCCTCTTTCAGGGGGACTTCCGTATAGGGGATGCCGTTCAGGGCGGCGAAGACCTTGTAGAAGCCGTAGGTGATGTCGGGGAAGATGGCCGGATGGGCTTCGTCGCAGAAGGCCATGAAAGCGAAGTTCAGCACCTCATCGGAGCCGTTGGAGAAGATGATCTCATCCTCTGCCACCCCGAACACCTGGGCTGCCTTGGCGGTCAGAGCGGTGCAGCAGGGGTCGGAGTACAGCTCCAGCTTCCCGGCTTCCTCTCTGGCCCGTTCCTGAGCCTTGGGGGAAGGGGGGAAGGGAGATTCGTTGGTGTTCAGCTTGATATATTTCTGGTCCCGGGGCTGTTCGCCGGGGGTATAGGGGGTCAAGGAATCGAATTTATGGCTGAAAAAGCGGCTCATGCGTCTTCCTCCGTGCGGATGATGGCACTTTTGGCGTGGGCGGTCAGGCCCTCGGCGGTGGCGAACTTGGCAACGTCCTTTGCCACCCGCTTCAAAGCGTCCCGGGTATAGTAGGTATACTGGGTCTTCTTGATGAAGTCGTCCACGCTCAGGGGGCTAGAGAACCTTGCCATACCGCTGGTGGGCAGGGTGTGGTTGGGGCCTGCCAGATAGTCGCCCAGAGCTTCGGGGCAGTTGCGGCCCATGAAGATGGAGCCTGCGTGGCGGATCTGATCTAAGTAAGCGAAGGGGTCGTCCACGCACAGCTCCAGGTGCTCGGGAGCGATCTGGTTGGAGACCTCGATCACCTGCTTGAAGTCCTGGGCCACGATGATCTTGCCGTTGGCATCGATGGAGGCCCGGGCGATATCGGCACGCTCCAGGAGGGGGATCTGGATCTCCAGCTCCGCCTGGACCTTACTCGCCAGCTCCATGGAGTCGGTGACCAGCACGGCGCTGGCGAGCCGATCATGCTCGGCCTGGCTCAGCAGGTCTGCCGCCAGGTGGCGGGGGTCGGAAGCACCGTCGGCGATGATCAGGATCTCGCTGGGGCCCGCGATCATGTCGATGGACACCTGACCGAAGACCTGACGCTTGGCTTCCGCTACGAAGGCGTTGCCGGGGCCAACGATCTTGTCCACCTTGGGGATGCTCTCGGTGCCGTAGGCCAGGGCGGCGATGGCTTGGGCACCGCCGACTTTATAGATCTTGTCCACCCCGGCAACGAACGCGGCGGCCAGGATCACAGGGTTCACCTTCCCTTGTGCGTTGGGAGGGGTGACCATCACCAGCTCCGGGACCCCGGCGATTTTGGCGGGGATGGAGTCCATCAGAACCGTGGAGGGGTATGCCGCCGTGCCGCCGGGGACGTACAGGCCCGCACGGTCCACAGGGATGATCTTCTGGCCCATGAGGATGCCGTCTTCATCGTTGATGATGAAGCTGTTGCGGACCTGACGGGAATGGAATTTGCGGATGTTTGCGGCGGCAGTCTCTAAAATCCGCAGGAAGTCGGGATCCACGCTGGCCACCGCTTCGTCGATCTCCTCTTTCGTCACTTGCAGGGTGGTGAGCTTGGCCTTGTCGAACTTTTCGCAGTATTCGATCAGGGCCTTGTCGCCGTTTTTGCGGACGTTGGTGATGATCTCGGTGACGATATCTGCTACATTGACGGTGGGCTCCACCCGGGCGAATACTTCGTCGGGGGAGACTTCACCGAATTTCATGATCTTGATCATTTTGGGTTCCTCCGTTGGAAAGGATGGGACGGACCAGCGGCGTAGGGAAAGGGCATGCCCTTTCCGGTGTGCTTGCTATGGCAAGCACACAAAAATGCGCCGTTTTCCACAAATCGCATGCGATTTGCGGCGGAAAGGGCATGCCCTTTCCCTACATATGATCCGGTCGTGCCAAGGGATGTTTATCGGGTGGTAGTTGCCATCTGCTGGCGCATGCTGGCCAGGATCTGGTCGATCTGGTGGCCTTTGAATTTGTAGCTGGCTTTGTTGGCGATCAGCCGGGCGGAGATGGGGACGATGGTGTCGTAGACCTGCAGGTCGTTCTCCTTCAGGGTCGTTCCCGTTTCCACGATGTCCACGATCACGTCAGAAAGCCCTAAGATCGGGGCGATCTCGATGGAGCCGTTGAGATGGATGATGTCGATGTCACGGCCCTGGTCCCGGTAGTATTGGCTTGCGATATTGGTGAATTTGGTGGCCACCTTCAGCTTGCGGCGGGTGTCGTCCCGGAAGCCGGCTTTCGCGGCCACTGCCATGCGGCATTTGCCCAGGTCCAGGTCCAGCAGCTCGTAGATATCCGGCTCGTATTCCAGCAAGATGTCCTTACCGGCCACGCCGATGTCGGCGGCACCACGCTCTACATAGATGGCAACGTCCGAGGGCTTGACCCAGAAGTAGCGGACACCACACGCTTCGTTCTCGAAGATCAGCTTCCGGCTGGGCTCCTCGATGGAGGGGCAGGGGAAGCCCGCCTTTTTGAACATGGCGTAGACCTTTTCGCCCAATCTTCCCTTGGGCAGGGCGATATTAAGCATCTGCTTCAAGGTCGGTCACCTCCTGGATGTTGACGATGGTCTCATAGCGGATATCCTCTGGGACACAGCGCTGGACCAGGACACGCTTGCCGTTCGATGCCAATGCTTTGGCGGCTTTGCGGATCTGGGTCAGGGGCGTGGTCTCGTCGTAGAGAAGGACGGTGTCCACATCGTAGCCCGCTTGGGTGTCCTCCAGATGCTCCAGCATATCCAGGTACACGGCGAAGCCGATCGCCCGGTCGGAGCGGCCCATCTTCTTCATCAGCTTGTCGTACTGGCCGCCGGACAGGACACTGCCGGGGATGCCGTTGACGAAGCCCTTGAAAACGTAGCCATTATAATAGTGGATGTCGTCCACCACGGAGAAGTCGATCCGCACCAGGGGGGCGATGCTGCTACAGGAAAGGGAGCCGATCACTTCCCGGAACTGGGCCAGGGTGTCGGGGGAGACTTTGCCGGATACCAGCTGCTCCAGACGGGGCAGCACCTGCTCGGGAGAGCCGCTGAGGGTGGTCAATTCCCGCAGCAGCTGGGTGTCATCTTCGCTGAGCTGGGCGGCCTGGCAGGCGGCGGTGAGCTCGTGGGGGTTCTTTTCGCCGATGGCCTTCAAAAGGGCGGCCCGGTGGTCGTGGGAGAAGGCCATGCTGTCCAGCAGCTGCCGGATCAGGCCCAGGTGGGATACGTCCAGCACCGCATCGCCGGAGATCGTGCTCAGGCTCTTGGCGGCCAGCAGCAGCACTTCGCTGATGCAGTAGCTGTCGATGGGGCCAAGGCACTCCAGCCCCATCTGCTGGATCTCCCGGAAGCCCTGGGCGCCCTTGGTGACACGGTAGACGTTCTCATTATAATATAGCTTTTGGACAGATGCGGTGTCCTTGCTGTTTTTGACGATGGAGAGGGTCACGTCCGGCTTCAGGGCCATCAGCTTGCCGGAGAGGTCCGTGAAGGTGATCACCTGATCCGAGATCAGGAAGTCCTTGTTCCGGGCGTAAAGGTCGTAGCCCTCGAATTTGCTCATTTTATATTGGGTGTAGCCGTAGCGGCCGTACAGGTCTCGCAGCTGGTAGGCTACGCGTTCCTGGGGGGATCGGGTCATCATGCTTCGTTCTCCTTCAGTTTCTTGATCGCGCGTTGGTAGCCGCCGGCACCGTGGTTCAGGCATTTGCTGACACGGCCGATGGTGGCGGTGCTGACATCCACCTGCTCCATGATCTTCTGGTAGCTCAGCCCCTCCGACAGCAAAACGGCTACGTCCAGCCGCTGGGACATATCGCTCAGCTCCTTGATGGTGCAAAGGTCTTCGAAATAGGCGTAGCACTCGTCCACAGTTTGAAGTTGCAGGATCGTTTGGAACAGACGGTCCAGAGATGGGTCACGCTTCATGGCGGCACCTCCGATGTTTGATGGGGGTATTTTATCACTTTAGCAGAGTAAAGTCAATGATCTGTGCAAAGAGTTGGAGGGTGTGACAGTTTTTGCGCGGTAGGCCAGTGCGTTTTGGTGGAAATAACGAGAGACGAGGGGGTCAAATTCTTGTTCTGGCTATCTACTTTAAGCAGCAACGTAAGTTCGTTTCCTGCTCCGTGATCGTCACGTTTCGGGCGGGTCAGTGACCTGCCCCTACAATGGCGTGGTGGTCATCTCTCTGACAAACAGGGAAATGCCGAAGGATCCGGACTCCCCCCGCCCCACTGCGCTTCGCTTGTGGGGCACCCCCCTCGTAAACGAGGGGGCGAGGGGCTGCGCCCATCTCACCGATAAATGGTGGTTTTGGAAAATGAGGACCGGGCCTGCCTTGGGGGCAGGCCCGGTCGGGTATCATGCCAGGGTGGCGGCCATGACGGCTTTGATGGTGTGCATCCGGTTTTCGGCTTCGTCGAAGACGATGGACGCTTCACTTTCGAAGACCTCGTCGGTGACTTCCATGGCGGTCAGGCCAAACTTTTCGTAGATCTGACGGCCTACGGTGGTGTTCAGGTCGTGGAAGGCGGGGAGGCAGTGCATGAAGCGGCACTGAGACCCTGCCATGTCCATGGCGGCCTTATTTACCTGGTAGGGGAGCAGATCCTCGATCCGCTCCTTCCACACCTCGTCGGGCTCGCCCATGGAGACCCATACGTCGGTGTAGATCACGTCGGCCCCCTTGACGGCGGTGGCGACATCGGAGATGAACTCCAGCGTGGCACCGGTCTCGGCGGCGATTCTTTGGCATTCGGCGATCAGCTCGGCATTGGGGAAGTACTTCTCAGGGGCGCAGGCCACGAAGTGCATGCCCATCTTGGCGCAGCCCACCATGAGAGAATTGCCCATATTGTACCGGGCATCGCCCATGTACACGAACTTCCGGCCCTTCAAAGAGCCGAAATGCTCCCGGATGGTCAGGAAATCCGCCAGGATCTGGGTGGGGTGGAACTCGTTGGTCAGGCCGTTCCACACGGGGACACCGGCGTACTTCGCAAGGTCCTCGACGATGCTTTGGCCGTAGCCACGGTACTCGATGCCGTCGTACATCCGGCCCAGGACACGGGCGGTGTCGGCGATGGACTCCTTCTTGCCCAGCTGGGAGCCGGAGGGGTCCAGGTAAGTGGGGTGCATACCCAGGTCCGTGGCGGCCACTTCGAAGGAGCAGCGGGTCCGGGTGGAGGTCTTTTCGAAGATCAGGGCGATGTTCTTGCCCTCGCACAGGCGGTGGGGGATCCCGGCCTTTTTCTTGGCTTTCAGATCTGCCGCCAGATCCAGCAGGTATTCGATCTCGGCGGGGGTGAAGTCCAGGAGCTTCAGGAAGTTTCTGTTTTTCAGGGGAGAATTCATGAGGATGTCTCCTTTCATTAGCGCAGGATCTGTAGGGGAGGGTCTTGACCCTCCCTCGATCCTGTGATCATTTTGAGTGGATGTTGAGGACCACCAAAGGTCCAGCATCGTTCGAGTCGTTACGTTTTAGGGAGGGTCAAGACCCTCCCCTACGGTTCGTTATTTGCAGGCCGCTTTGATGATGGCGATGGCTTCTTTCAGGGTGTCCATGGGGATGTTCAGGGGGGGCAGGAGGCGCAGCTTCGTTTTGGCGGTGAGGCACAGGACGCCCTTTGCCATGCAGTCCATGAGGACATCCTTGGCGGGGCGTTTCGTCTCGATGCCGATCATCAGGCCCATGCCGCTGACGCTCTCGATGCCCTCGGCACCAGTCAGCTGGGAGAAGATGTAGTCGCTTTTTTCCTGGACTTCTGCCAGGAACCGATCGTCCAGGCGGCGGATCACGCTGAGGGCTCCGGCGCAGCAGACAGGGTTGCCGCCGTAGGTGGAGCCGTGGTCGCCGGGGCCGAGGACAGACTGCATCTTTTCGTTCATCATGGTGGCGCCGATGGGCAGGCCGCCGCCCAGGCCCTTGGCAGTGGAGACGATATCAGGTTCGATACCGAAATGCATATAGCCATAGAGCTTGCCGGTGCGGCCGTTGCCGGTCTGGACCTCATCCAGGATCAGGGGGATGTCGTTGTCGCGGGCCAGCTTGGCGGCGGCGTGGACGAAATCGGCGGTCAGGGGCAGGACACCGCCCTCGCCCTGGACCACTTCCATCATGATGCCGGCGGGCTTGCACTGGGCCACTGCCTGCTCCAGAGCTTGGATGTCATTGGCAGGAACGTGGGTGAAGCCGGGGGTCAGGGGGTTGAACAGCTTGTGGAAATGATCCTGGCCCGTGGCGGAGAGGGTGGTGAGGGTCCGGCCGTGGAAGGAGTTGACCAGGGTGATGATGGTGTAGTGATCGTCGCCCTTATTCTCTGCGGAATATTTTCTTGCCACCTTGATGGCGCACTCGTTGGCTTCCGCGCCGGAATTGGAGAAGAACACCTTCTTCATACCGGTCTTCTCACACAGAGCTTTCGCCAGAAGGGCGCAGGGCTCGGTGTAGTACAGGTTGGAGGTGTGCTGGAGCTTGTTCAGCTGCTCGGTGACGGCGGCCAGCCAGGTGTCGTCGGCGGTGCCGAAGCAGGTGACGCCGATGCCGGAGCCCATGTCGATATAT
>JAFTKE010000209.1 GCA_017456045.1 Oscillospiraceae bacterium | reverse complement strand
GTGTTCCTGTCCGTCTGCAACGCTCCCAAGCTATTCAGCTGGGCGTTGAGCTCGTCCATATACCGGGAGTAAGCGTTCTGCTCCAGTGTCGGGAGCATATCCGCCAGCTGCCCTGCGTAGTAGTTCCCCGCCTGCTGGGCGGCGGTCATGGCATAGCTGCTGGGTCTGCCCCCGCTGGCCGCTGCTGCCTGAGCCATTGCGTTGGCGCTAGCCCGGTCCCCTTCTCTCAGATACGCCTTGCGGTAAGCGCCCCAACTAGGATCCGTCTCCGGGTCATAGCTGAAGGGCTGCCGATCCACCAGCCCAGCCAGGAGCTTGTCGTAAGCATCCTGGTCCCGATAATTGAAAGACCCGTAGCTGTCGATCCTCCCGATCAGCCCATCGATCTGGTTCTGGTACCCCGTCCCGCTGGACCGGTTGCCATAGGCAGAGCGAAGCTGGTTGGCCGCCTCGTTGGCCAGCAACCGCTGTTCCTCCGTAGTCGCGTTGGCCGCGTCCTGCTTCAGGCGAAGGATCGAAAGCCCGTACTCCGGGTCGTTCCGTGCCGTCTGCAGGTCGTATTCAGAAAATTCTCCCATCATACCGGCGCTGCTTGCCGCCGATACGAAATCATCGTATGTATAAGCCATGATCAATTCCTCCCTGATCTGGATCTCAATTCCGACCCGGAATAGACCTCCCGGGCAATGCTATGGATGCGGCACGCTCCGGTGCCGGTGATCTTCAGCCGATAGTGATCCGCTCTCCTGGGCACGATCGGCAGATAGTAGCTTCGCTTCGCTTCTTGCCCCAGCGCATGGCCCGCCCGGATCCATTCCCCGTCCGAATCGAACATCAGCCACGCCTGCGCCTCAGCTCCCTGCTCCAACTCAAGCCTGATCTGCAGCTTGGAGACCCCCTTCTTGTTGGGGTCCTCTTCGGTGAAGTCCGCGAACTCCACATACCATTCCACCGCATCCTCCACCGTCGCTCCTTCAGGAGCATCGGTCAGACCGACAGCCCACAAAGTGCCATCATCGCTGAGCATATACAGTTCCCCGTCCGCTCTGGCAAAATGAGTGATGCGGATATCATCCTCGATGTGCCACGTCCCAGCTTGCGTATCGAACACATACAGCCTGTACCGACCCTGGCCACCCTTCATGCTGACATAGAATTTCAGCCCATCAGACCCCGCCACAGCGTCGTAGAAGCGTTCCGTCCCGAACGCCTCATTGACTGGTTGCGGGATGCCGCCGGTATAAGCCATCATGCCGCTGCGACTCAGATAGAACAACGTCTCTCCTGCCACCGCCAGGCTCCCAGCGCACCCATCCATCAGCCCCAGTGTCGCGCTGCCCAACACCTCGAAGTTGGAGGGGACGGAGCCATAGACCTTATAGATGTGATCTTCCTTGAAGAAGGTAGGATACCCACGATAAGAGATGCACCCGGTGAAAGGTCCTGCAGACCCCGTGTCCACCGAATAAGCGTCGGTATCCAGCCCGTCGTACACCTCCCAGTTGAAGATGTCTCCCAGCTTGCAGGCGTAGATGGTGTTGTCGGTGCAGCCCCAAAGCCGGTTCTCATTCTCGCAAAGATATTTCAGATCCGGGACTTTCCGCCGGAGCTGGACCTCGCCCTCCTCCGTCCCCAGCTGGAAGCTGTTCTCGTAGAAGTAGAGCTTGTCCCCATCGATCTGTCTGATGATCAAACTGACGTTATTGGCCTCAACCGTACACCCGGTGATCGTCACAGCATCGCCGGAACGAAAATAGTCCTCCCACCGTACCCCCTCACAGCTGATGCAGTTGGCAGTGGCCGCTTCGCCATACAGCGTCCCATCAGAAAAGACCACCCCTTTCCCGCTCCAGGATGCCTCCATGGATCCGAACTCGCCGGTGTCTACGTTGTAATATGCTTTGTCCGGGAAGATCAGGACATAAGCTCCCATGGATGCGAATACCTTCTTTCCTTCGCTGACTGTGCCCTTTTCCGCCCCATCGAAGTAGAACGTGGTGCCGTCCACCCAGCACAGCCCGTCCCAGGAGAAGATCCCTCCCGGCGACACCAGTTCTCCCTTTTTCCATCTCCCACGCCTGGATGAGAGCAGCGGGTGATGATCGCTGGTCATGTTCTGCATATCCCAGATCTCCCCATCCCCGGCCCCCAGAGAACGGGCCAGTCCGCCGAACTTTATCTGCTTCACTTTGCCGATCCCGTCGGCATATTTCATGCTCGGTAATTTCACGCTGTTCCTCCCTCGGCTTCCTCCTCACTGCCAGTCTCGCTGCCAGTCTCGTCGCCGGTCTCGCTGCCATATAGGATGCCATTGATGTAGATCTGCCCCACCAGATGCAGCACCTTCCCTTCGCCGCCCAGGGTCCCAGTCCCATCCTCGGCCACCTGTACGACGCTTTCGACCCGCTCCGTCCGCTCGTCCAGTGCCACGACCCGCTCTTGTAGGCCACCTTCGCCGGTCACAGTCTCCTGGAGCGCAGCCACAGTCTCATCCAGTTCCAGCTCGGTGACCCTGTCGCCCAGATCCGCCAGCTGTTCCTCCGCCGCGCCGGTCCATTCCTCCAGATCTCCGACCCGTCCGGAAACATCCCCGCTTTCAGAGACCTGGCTCCTGAGCCGGTCCACCTCCGTGGATAGCTGGTTCAGCTTCGCGTATACCTGCTGCAGCTCCTTGGTCACCTCGCTTTTCTGGCTTTCGTTCATCTGCTCCAGCGCAGCCGCGTTGAAGTTATCCTTGCTCAGATTGTTCAGGGAGTATTGCAGCCCCGTCCGCAGCTGAAATAGATAATCATGGATCGCCATGATCTGCTGCTGCGGCGACTCCTTCCCTGTAAACGACGGGAAATTGTCGTCCATGGCCAAAATATTCGAAGGCACGTTGCCACCTCCTCAAATAACGAACAAGGCCGGCCGCCCGGCCGACCTTGCCCTATCGATCAATACTTAAACCCGATCCGTGCCGTCGCACTGTCAGGCGGATGCACGTCGTTGGCCATGGCGGTGTCCACAGTCTCATAGACCGGCTCCGCGCTGTCCTCTACCACCGTACCCTGCGGCGCACCGGTGTAGCCCGTGCCGCTGGCACCCGCCTTCTTCTGGCTCTGGGTGCCAAAGTAGAAGCCGATGATCACCGTATAGATGGTCAAAAACTCCGTGGGCAGCCGATCCATGACGCACAGCGCACAAAACACCGCCGTCAACAGCAGCGTTACGATCGACTTCACATCGATCAGCTTTGCGATTTTTTCCATCATGATTTGTACCTCCTTACAGCTCGATGCCTTCGATCTCAGCCCTGACCTCCAGGCAATGTAGGTAGTTGCCCATATGGCACTTCTGTTGCTTCAGCAACTCCAGACTGCACGCAGGCTCGAAGTCCAGCGTCCCTGCCTCATACCTGATGCACATCCTGTGCAGTTTCTCGTAGCGGATCTTCAACTGATGATACTCCGCCTTGAACCGTTCCTTGTAGTCGGGGCTTTCCATCATAGTGACAGTGTCTTTCAGTTCCATTACCTTTTCCTCCTATCAATGTTCCGTATCCAAATCCAGCCTGTCCACCTGCTCCATCAGCGCATCCGCATCGCCATTGCCACCCAGGCCGTT
>JAFTKE010000208.1 GCA_017456045.1 Oscillospiraceae bacterium | reverse complement strand
TGCTTCGAGAACCAGACCAAGAAGTCGGTGAACTCCAAGTTCACCCAGGAGGCTATGACCGCTTTCTTCAAGGAGCAGCTCCAGGTGTGGGCGATCGAGAACAAGCAGGATGCGGACCGGGCGGCAGATCAGATCCTTCTCAACAAGCGGGCCAGAGAATCCGCCGAGAAGACCAAGGCCAACGTGAAAAAGAAGCTGTCCGGCTCCATCGACATCGCCAACCGGGTGCAGAAGTTCGTGGACTGCCGCAGCCGGGATACCAGCGTGCGGGAACTGTATATCGTGGAGGGCGACTCCGCATTGGGCAGCGTCAAGCTGAGCCGGGATGCGGAGTTCCAGGGGATCATGCCGGTGCGTGGTAAGATCCTCAACTGTCTGAAAGCGGACTACACCAAGATCTTCGCTTCCCCCATCATCACCGATCTCATGAAGGTGCTGGGCTGCGGCGTGGAGGTGCAGGGGAAGAAGGCCAAGGAGCTTTCTAATTTCGATATCGAGAACCTGCGTTGGAACAAGGTGGTGATCTGTACCGATGCCGACTACGACGGCTTCCAGATCAGGACGTTGATCCTGACCATGATCTACCGGCTGTGTCCTACGCTGATCCGGGATGGGTATGTGTATATCGCAGAGTCTCCGCTGTTCGAGATCACTTGCAAGGAAAAGGGCGGGGACAAGACCTGGTTCGCCTACAATGAGCCGGAGAAGGCCAAGATCCTGAAGGAGCTGGAGGGCAAGAAGCTGAAGATCCAGCGGTCCAAGGGTCTTGGTGAGAACGACCCGGAGATGATGTGGATGACCACCATGAATCCCGAGACCCGGCGGCTGATCAAGGTCATGCCGGAGGACGCGGCTCGGACTGCCCATTACTTCGATGTGTTGCTGGGCGACGCGCTGACCGAGCGGAAGAACTTCATCGCGGAGAACGGGGCCAAGTATTTGGAGCTGGCGGATATCTCGTAAAAAAGCCCTCCTGCTCGGAGCGATCTTACTACGCAAGATCATCGAGAATGCGTGCTTTGCACACGTTCTGCCGACCTCTCAGTCGCCTGCGGCGACAGCTCCCCTGGGAGGGGAGCCAAGGCGGCTGCGCCGCATATCATATAGAAGGAGTGCGTTATGGCACGGAAGAAACAGGAACCGGAAAAGAAGAAAAAGATAAATACCGATGGCGTCATGGGGCTGGTGGGGTCTACCACAGAGCAGGCGATCTCTGAGACGTTGGAGATCAACTATATGCCCTATGCCATGAGCGTCATCGTGTCCCGGGCGATCCCGGAGATCGATGGGTTCAAGCCCTCTCATCGGAAATTGCTGTACACCATGTACAAGATGGGCCTGCTCACCGGTGGGCGGACCAAATCCGCCAACATCGTGGGTCAGACTATGCGTCTGAACCCCCATGGCGACGCGGCGATCTATGAGACTATGGTCCGTTTGGCCCGTGGCAATGAGACGCTGCTGCATCCCTTCGTGGACTCCAAAGGCAACTTCGGCAAGGTCTACTCCCGGGATATGGCATACGCCGCCGCCCGGTACACGGAAGCGAAGCTGGACAAGTTTTGCGAGGAACTGTTCCGGGACATCGACTCCGATACGGTGGAGATGGTGGACAACTACGACGCTACCATGAAAGAGCCGAAGCTTTTGCCCACCACCTTCCCTAATGTACTGGTGTCCGCCAATCAGGGCATCGCCGTGGGCATGGCATCCAATATCTGCTCTTTCAACCTGAAGGAAGTATGTGAGACGGCGATCGCCCTCATCAAGGATCCTCAGCATGACATCCTCAGCACCCTGCCGGGGCCGGATTTCTCCACCGGGGCGGAGCTGCTGTTCGATGAGGCTACTACCCGGGAGGTCTATTCCACCGGCCGGGGCAGCTTCAAGCTGCGGGCCAAGTGGCGCTATGTCAAGGATGGGAACCGGATCGAGATCTATGAGATCCCCTATTCCACTGCTACTGAGATCATCATGGACAAGGTGGCAGACCTGATCAAGGCGGGGAAGATAAAAGAGATCGCGGATATGCGTGACGAGACGGATCTGGGAGGCTTGAAGCTGACCATCGATCTCAAGCGTGGCGTGGAGCCGGAGAAGCTGATGCAGAAGCTGTTCCGCCTGACCCCCTTGCAGGACAGCTTCCCCTGTAATTTCAACATCCTGATCGCGGGGATGCCCCGGGTCATGGGCGTGGGAGAGATCCTGGAGGAGTGGACCGCCTGGCGGACGGAATGCATCAAGAACCGGCTCTTCTTCCAGATCGGGAAGAAGCGGGATCGGCTGCATCTGCTGAAAGGTCTGGAGCGGATCTTGCTGGACATCGACAAGGCGATCCGGATCATTCGGGAGACGGAGCTGGAGAGCGAGGTCGTGCCCAATCTGATGATCGGCTTCGGTATCGACGAGATCCAGGCCAATTACGTGGCGGAGATCAAGCTGCGCAACATCAACAAAGAATACATCCTCAAGCAGACCAAGGCCATCGATGAGCTGGAGCGGGAGATCGCGGAGCTGCAAGCCACCCTGGACAGCAGCCGCAAGCTCCGGAACGTGATCATCAAGGAGCTGCAGCAGGTGGCGGACAAGTATGGTCAGCCCCGGAAGACTGAGATCATCTATGAGGTGGCCGAGATCGGGCCGGAGGAAGAGGCGGAGGAGGTGCCGGACTATCCGGTGACCCTGTTCGTCTCCAGGGAAGGGTACATCAAGAAGATCACTGCCCAGTCCCTGCGGATGTCCGGGGAGCAGAAGTTCAAGGAGGGCGACAGCCTGTCCTTCTCGGTGGAGACCTCCAACCGGGCGGAGCTTCTGGTGTTCACCGACAAATTCCAGTGCTATAAGACCAGGATCTCCGACTTCGATGACGGTAAGGCGTCTCAGCTGGGCGATTATCTGCCCTCCAAGCTGGGCTTCGATCCGGAAGAGAAGGTGGTACAGGTGGTCCTGCCGGGAGACTACAAGGGCTTCGTGCTGTTCTTCTTTGAAAACGGCAAGGCGGCCAAGGTGCCGCTTTCCGCCTATGAGACCAAGACCAACCGCCGCAAGCTCACCGGCGCTTACAGTGATAAGAGCCCGGTGAAGGCGATCGTCAGCTTCCAGGCGGATCTGCAGATGGCGATGTATGCCAGCGATGGCAGGTGCCTGATCTTCTCCACGGCCCAGCTGCTGCCTAAGACCACCCGCAACACCCAGGGCGTGGCGGTGATGAGCCTGAAGAAGAAGGCGGTGCTGGAGAACGTTCGCACCCTGGAGGAAAGCGGGATCGTGAACCAGAGCCGGTATCGCACCAAGACGATCCCTGCGGCAGGCGCCCTGTTGAAGGAAGAGGACAGCCCGGACAAGCAGATCGCTTTCGAGGTCTGAGGGTGCAAATTATCGTTTAGCGGCGCAGCCGCTCTTGCCCCCCGCATTTATGAGGGGGGTGGCGCGCAGCGCCGGGGGGAGTCCGTGCAAGATCTTGATCTTACATTTATTTGCGGGAAACGCCGAGTTATTCGGACTCCCCCCGCCCCACTGCGCTTCGCTTGTGGGGCACCCCCCTCATAAATGAGGGGGGCAAGCGCGCGGTGCGAACAATGTGCGTAAACGATGATTTGCGGCGGTATCGATAGTATGAGTCAGGACGGAGGAACGTGGATGAAGGATCTGATGCATAGGTTGGGGTGGGTCGTGACGACTCTTTTGGGCGCTGCGATCTTCGCGTTGGGGTTCGATCTGTTTTTGATACCCAATGAGCTGAATACCGGCGGTGTGTCCGGTCTTTCCATGGTGATCCGGCAGCTGCTGGGTTTCGGGTCTGTGGGCGTGATCCAGATCGTGATCAACGTGCCCCTGTTTTTGGTGGGCGGGATCAAGATCGGGAAGAAGTTCTTCTGGGGATCTTTGCTGGGGATGGTCAGCAGCTCGGTGTTCATCGATATCCTGTCCTTCATCCCGGCCCCGGAGACGGAGCCGCTGCTGGGGGTGCTGTATGGATCGGTGCTTTGCGGCATCGGCATCGGCACCGTGTTCGCCAGCGGCACCTCCACCGGTGGATCCGACATCCTGGTGCGGCTTCTGAAGCTGAAGTACCGCAACGTACCGGTGGGGCAGATCTGTCTGTGCATCGATCTTGTGGTGGCGGTGCTGACGGGACTGGTGTTCCGGGATGTGACCAAGACGCTGTACACTGGGATCACGGTGTTCATCACCTCCAAGGTCATGGATGCGGTGATCTATCGGTTCGACTATTCCAAGGTGGTGATGATCATCACCAAGGACCATGAGAAGGTGGCCAAGGCAGTGGGCGATCAGCTGCGTCGGGGCGTGACGTTCCTGTATGGTCAGGGCGCTTACTCCGGCAGGGAAACGAAGGTGGTCCTGACGGCTGTGAAGCGGCAGCAGCTGGCGGAGCTGAAGGAACTGGTGACCGGGATCGATCCCGACGCCTTCGTCATCGTCCAGGAGGCGCACCAGGTGCTGGGAGATGGGTTCGCCCGGTATTCCAGGGATTCTTTGTAAGGAAAGGGGGATGACCGTGAAACGCTTGTTCGTATTGCTGCTGGGCTGCTGCTTGCTGCTGACAGGCTGCCAGCAGGCTTTCGATGGAGACTATTCTTCGGTCAAGCCCCATCAGCGAAGCACTGCGACGGAAAGCAGCTGGACGGGACAGGCCAGCGACCGTCAGGAACTGTATGACGCTCTGGCAGGCATGGTCAGCAGAGGCGAGGAAGAGGGCGTGATCTTCGTGGGAGAGTACGACCAGGCGCTGCTGCAAAAGCAGATGTGGGACGTGCGGACCCAGGTGGAGAAGCATCATCCCATCGGTGCCTATGCGGTGGACTGGATCTCCTTCAAGGAGGGCACCAAAGAAGACCAGGCGGCCTTGTCGGTGTATATCCACTATATCCATGACCGGTCTGAGATCCGTGGCATCACAGAGGTCAACGGTGTGGCGGAGGCATCCCGGATGATCTGTCAGGCCATGGACCGGTATGATACCAGCTTGGTGTTCCGGGTCCGGAACTTCGTGGACACGGATCTGGTGCAGGTGGCGGAGAACTATGCCCTGGACAACCCCCAGAAGATCATGGAGGTGCCCCAGGTATCGGTGACCAGCTATCCTGATGAGGGCGATGACCGGGTGATCGAGCTGCGGTTCGATTATCAGACCAGCCGGGATATGATGCGGTCCATGAAGGATCAGGTCCAGCAGGTGTTCCAGGATGCCAAGAAGGAAGCCAAGGGCCAGAAGGATGGATACCGGGCGCTGTACGATTTCCTGATGGATGGCTACGAGCATCACATCACCGCTTCGATCACTCCGGCCTACAGCTTGCTGAAATACGGGGTGGGGGACAGTCGGGCCTTCGCCCAGGTCTATGCGGCCATGTGCCGTGAGTCGGGTCTGGAATGTCTGATGGTCAATGGGACCAAGGACGGTGCAAGCCATTACTGGAACATCATCTGCGTGGATGGGGTCTACTATCATCTGGACCTTTTAGATGGCGGGTTCCAGCCCAAAAGCAACCAACAGATGGACCGCTACGTCTGGGATTACGCGTCCTATCCTGTCTGCGGTGTGGCCACGGAAGGATAAATAAAAAAATTTCGAGATAGGGCTTGACATTTTCGGGATGTGTGATATAATTCATTTCGTTCCGCGGGTGTAGCTCATCCGGTAGAGCGCCACCTTGCCAAGGTGGAGGTAGCGAGTTCGAGCCTCGTCACCCGCTC
>JAFTKE010000207.1 GCA_017456045.1 Oscillospiraceae bacterium | reverse complement strand
GGAGAGGATCTATAACGAGACTGGAAAAGAGGTCCGATATGTTATGGGCCGTATCCAGATCCGCGGCACAGATGGGAACGTCCGCTATGTCAGAGGCGTGCTATCCGGCGATCAGATGATCGTTCAGATAGACCATTCCCAGGTATCCATGGAGCAGCTGGCGGATCACGAAGCGTATCACGCCAAGGTCGAGGCCAGCGAGGGTCTGCTGAATCACGAGATCCGGCAACACATCATCGACACCTTCTCTGAAGAAGAGTTTACCCGGGTGGTGGAAAAGTATATCATCAGTCTTCGCGGTGTTTACGATGTCGGTGATATCGAGACGGGGGAAGCGTATGAGCAGCTGATCCGGGACATCGAGGAAGAGGTGTTCGCTGATGCCTATGCCGGTATCAACGCCTTTGGGGCCGGGGCGGACCGGTTCACGGAAGCCGTGAACGAACGGATGGACCAGCTCTATATGGGGAAGATCCGGGAGCAGGACAATGGGACGGCGGAGCCTACGGGACCGCCTAAAATGCAAAAAAATAGCACCGCCGGTGGTGGCGGTGAAAGGTATTCGTCGGACGCGGATCAGGACACTTCGTTAGATTATCTGCAATCGGCAAACATGACTGCTGATGAACTCCAAGAGGGTGAAGCTGTAGCTAAATTTATTCAAAAAGTGGGCGCGATGATCGATACCGCAAAACGCTCAAAAAGAAAAATGAGGATCGGAACAGTATCCCAAAACCACGCAGATTTGATCTCTAAGCTGATGCAGGCCATAAAGCCGGGGTTCTCTGCGGATGGTTATGATCTATGGCTAGATGGTACTGGAGCGAGTCACATCGAATCAAGACACGGAGAGTTTGGGAAGCAAGACCATTCGATGGAAAGCGTTGAAGCAAAGATGCTGATCCCGTGGGCTTCTCAAAATGCGGATTCGTGCGATTTCATTTTAGACGGCAAAGGAAGGATCAGACGTTCTTCAAGATTTTTGAACAGCGATGGATCCAGGCCACCGGAAATATCGATGGAGAAGTCGCTGGGCGATGATACGGTTTATGTTTCTGAGTGTGTGCCGGATAGCGGCAATAGACGAATCTGGATCACCAGCGCATACATAAAAAAAGGAAGCACTGGTCAAAAGTTGAACATGGAAGATGGATCTTCCCCGCAACCTACGCCCGAAGCGATCTTTGACAGCAGTGCTACCACTGATATTGTAGCAACCCCGCGACCGTCTGTCAAGGATAGATTTTCTTATGCCGGGGAACGTGTTCGCGCAGCGGACCTTGATGCTCTGGAGCTGGCTAAGGAGCCGCGGGATGGCGTAGGGCCGGTGCGCTCTGAGGAGCGATATTCTGTGGATGATACGGATAGTCGGGGGAATGAACTGTCGTCGCAACAGCAGGAATACTTCCGTGATTCGCAGGTGCGGGATGAGTTGGGTAAGCTCCTGCTCGTGTACCATGGGTCGAAGGCTGTGTTTACAGAGTACGACCACAGCAAGATCAATTCTCACGGGAGTGCGGAGGGGCGAGGATTCTATTTCACAGACAACCTTTCTATGGCGGAAGGGTATGGAAGCGAGACGGGGCAAGTCCTCCGCGGATATTTGAACATCACTAAGCCGCTGAGTTTAGATGAACGTACGATAACGAAGGCGCAGGTCCGACAGCTTCTGAAAACCGTCGACCCATCCGGCGATGATGTGATATTGAATTTTGATCCCATGGGAGGGATGGGATACCCATCAAAAGCTTGGTATGACCGCTCTCTTAGGGAGGCCGTGAATACGATCCATGAATACAACGACAACGACGCAGACCTCCTGGCTGAGATAGCAAATTCCGGCGCAGGCGACAAGATGGTCATGCTGGCGGCAAGAGAGTTGTTTGGATATGATGGATATATCGCTAAAGGGAAATACGATGATGCCACTGTGTATGTAGCGTTCGACAGCGATCAATTCAAGAATGCGGATAATACGAAGCCAACCAAGAGTAAGGATTTTAGATATTCCGTGGATGATACGGACGGGATCGATGACGATCGGAGCCCAGAGGAGAAAAAGAAGCCGTCCCAAAAGAGGAAGAAGGACACTAAGCCTGTGGCGGAGAGCCTGCCGCTGATCGCCAAAAAGGACCTTCGCTGGACTGTGACGAGCTTGTTCTCTATCCCTGATGGGCAGCGGGCAGAGCTGGGGGCTGTGATCGATGGATATGCGGACAGGCTGATCAAGAATGGCACTCTGACGGAGGAGGACCGGCAAGCGTTCTTTGATCGGATGTATGAGTCCGGTGTCATGACGGTGCCCGCAAATGATCACTATGCCGAAGCCAGGAACTACCTGAAGGGCGGCAAGATCTACGTATCTGACAGCGTGGTGGAGGACTTCGGCGACGACTGGGGAGATATCCGCCGCCGCGCCTTTGCGGCGGGGATCTATTTGACCCGCTCCCAGATATCCGGCGGTCATAACGTCACCGGGATCGACAGCTGGAACGCAGATCTTGCTGAGGACCTTCCTGGGCTTTTTAATAGCGATGAAACGGACCAGAGGATCATCCTGGAGCGGATCGTGCAGGTGGCGGAGGAAGGCAGGGACGAAAACCTCAGTTTGGCCGAGTATACCGCTCGGCTGGCGGAACGGGAGTCTATATCGGAGGACGAGTTCCTGGACAACATGGAACGTCAGCTGGACTGGGCGCTTCGGACCTTTGCGGAAAAGGCTCGGCTGGAGGTCCATCTACGGGACAGGACCGGGAAGAAGATCACCCAGGAGCGGGAAGGGTTCGCCGCCAGGACCAGCAAGATGCGGATCAAAGAAGCGCAGCGTCGTGCTGATGAGCGCCAGGACAGGAAGAATGCAGCTGAACGGGCCAAGGCACGCCGGGAGCTGTCTGAGATGCAGCAGAAGACCATGAAGCAGCTGCGCTGGCTGAACAAGAATCGAAACCGGGCGCCGGAGGAGCTGCGCGCTATCTGGGACGAGGTACTGGGAGACATCGACCTTTACGCAGTGAGCGCTGCCAATGAGCTGAACTGGAGCGAGAAATACAACGCCACCTGGAAGGATCTTGCCCAGATGTACAAGGATGCCCAGAAAAATGACCCCAACTTCATGCCGTCCAAGGAGCTGGAACGGATCGTTGCCAGACTGGACGGGACGAAGATAGGGGAGATGGACGTCGGGGCCTTGCAGGACCTCTACAAGGCGGCGATCGGTCTGCGGACGGAGTTCTACAATCGGAACAATGTGATCAACGATGAGATGCATCGGCTGTTCGCGGAGGTGTACTCGGATTCTAAGCGGGAGATCCAGGCGGCTCCGGGAGGCTTCAAGGGCAGTAAGGTGGACAAGTTCTTCAACATGGACCAGTTGACACCTATGAACGTGCTGGAGCGGATGGGCGGCTGGGATCCGAATGGCGCATTCTACTCCATGGCCAAGCAGCTGGAGAAAGGCGAGCGGGACCAGCGGGCCTATACGGTCAAGGCGCAGAAAATGCTTCAGGAGTTCCTGGAGGAACACGAGGACTGGGTGAAGAAAGCGGACGGTCAGGGCAAGGATGCAGTCTGGTACGAGGTCGAGGTGCCGGAGTTGCTGGAACTGCACATGGGAGACAAGCCGATCTTCGGAGATACGGCGAAGGTCTACATGACACCGGCGCAAAAGGTTCACCTGTATCTGGAGAGCAAGAACCTGGACAACCTTCGGCATATGACCGGTGGCCGGACCTTCGTGGACAAAGACCTTTACAGCAAGGGCAAACGCCAGGAGGCACTGGCCCAGGGCAAGACTATCCGGCTTGCGCCGGAGACGGTACGGGCACTGGTGAATGATCTGACTGCGGAGGAGATGGAACTGGCACAGCTGCTGGACCGCTACTACAACGGTTTTGCGACTCAGGAGATCAACAAGGTCTCCAATGTCCTCCATGGATACGACAAAGCCATGGGGAAGAACTACGCCCCGATCTACACCAACCGGAACTACACCAAATCGGAGTTCGGCGTGTTCGACAGTACCGCAGAGGGCGTGGGCAACCTGAAGGAGCGGCAACGTTCGGCGAACCCCAGCTACAACATCAGCTGCTTTGACGCGTTCGAGCGGCACGTTGACCAGACGGCCCGCTTCTGCGGCATGGCGATCCCTACCCGCAACTGGACCCAGTTGATGAACTGGCGGGAGCGGGACAACAGCACCGCCGATGTGATCAGCCATAAGTGGGGCGATGAAGGTAAGAAGTACATCGCGGACCTGATCAACACACTTCAGGGTGGCGATGATGGAAAGAGCGATACGGTCAGCTCTGTGGCAGGGAAGCTCCAGAGCAACTACATCTCTGCCATATTTGGAGCGAATCCCAGCATCGTACTGAAGCAGCTGGGCAGCATCCCGCTGGCTGGAGCATACCTGGGTGCTGGGAATATGCCCAACCCTGCTCAAATCGCCAGGATAGACCGGGGGTTGATCCAGAAGTACACCCAGGAGCTGGAGTGGCGGACAATGGGTTATACCACACCGGAGACGAAGTTCCTGAAGGAGAATCCCAACTGGACGCAGACCAACAAGGCGTTCAAATTCCTCTTTGGCGGTGGCGCGATCACGGCCATGGACGGCTGGGCGGCAAGTACGCTTTGGCCCTGGGCTGAAAACAAGGTACGAAAGGAACATCCGGATCTTGAGGTCGGTACGCAGGAGCAGATCGACAACGGCGAAAGTCCCTTCTACAAGAAGGTTGCGGAGGAGTTCGACAATGCGGTATCCAGGAGCCAGTCGGTTTCCGATGAGATCCACCAGGGTACTATGCGGAAGAGCAAGAACCCAATCGCCAGAGCATTCACCTTGTTCCGTTCTGATTCTGCCCAGAGCTATAATGCGCTGCGGCAGAAGGTCGGCGAGGCTCGGTTCCTTGCAAAGAACGGCTCCGGCAAGGGAGCGGTGAAGGCCGCCAAGATCGCAGTGGGCGTTACCTTTGGGGCGATCCTTATCAATGCGGCCTGGGCCGAGGCGATCAGCTTCCTGATGGCACTGTGGAAAAATAAGGGCAAGAAGTACCGGGACGATGAGGAGGAGCTGACGGCGCAGAGCGTCATCGGCGAGATAGTCACAAATATGATGGGGTCTTTGGCTGGTGTGACCATTGGCGGCGAAGAACTGTTCGAACTGGTCGGCAATATCCTGACCGGAGATACCTGGTACGGCATCGATACACCGGGCATGGAACAGCTCAACGATATGCTCGATGCTATCGTGGAATCGGGAGGGGATATCCGGGAGCTGGTGACAGGCGCTTGGGATGTTTTCCAGAACGGAGGCGATTTGGGCGAATACTTCCGGAAGAACTCCGGGAAACTCCTGGGGTGCATTAAGGAGATCGCTGAAACGACTGCGACGTACATGACCGGACTTCCGGCGGGCAATGTGGAAGCGTATCTCATTGGCGCCTTGAAGTGGGTGTCCCCTGAACTGGGAGCGGCGTATGACGATACATTCTCGGAAGTAGGAAAGAGTGATTTGGCCGGGACAGAAGGGGACGCTTTGGCTTCCAGAGTTGGTCGGATCCTGGCGGATCGGAAGGTCAGCGATTCTGATGAGACGGCACAGGTGCTTGCGACTCTGTATGAAGAGGGGTATAAGGCGGCGGTCCCCAGCGACACACCATCTTCGATCAGCATCAATGGAGAGAGCCGGACGCTGAGCCCTTATCAGCAGCAAACGTATGACGCTGTGTGGGGGAGTATCGTATCGGATGGACTGGATGAGCTCGTTTCCTCCGATGCGTTCGCGGAGGCGGATGCTGAGACACAGGAGAAAATGCTGAAAAATCTCTACTCCTATGCTGCTGAGCAGGCCAAGGCAACGTTGTTTGATGATTATGAGTTGGACTCTGGGGCTGCAAAAAACGCTGCGATCATCTCGGCGGGTGCTAGCGTGGCAGAGTGCATTATTTGGAATGCGACCACCAGCGACATGGATTCCGGGGAGAAATCGGCTGAACTAGCGACTTGGGATCTCCCGGAGATCACCAAACGGGCCATATTCTATCGGAAAATATCGGATTCCAGAGAGGAAGAGATATCCGCATTTACGGATGCGGGGCTCACCTTTGATCAATTCCTGGTGGCGTACAGTAAATATGGCGAGATCAACGGGATGGATCTATCGGCCAGCGAAAAGGCTGTCAAATTCTCTTATTGGGTGGATGGTCAGAATTATACCTCCAAACAGGCGAATGTCGTGAAGGATGAGTTGGTGTTCTACGGAATGACACCGGCAGGGGCTGGGAATTATGATAAGTTCTCGGATGCAGGCATGGGTCCTGAGGACGCCCTGGGACTAAGCGATGCGCTGGGAGGTCTTGAACCGGAGGCTGGTAGCGACCGAGTGACCAACACCCAAAAGTGGCGGGCCTGTGTCGACTACTATGATGACACCGATGATCAGTTGACTGCGCTGTATGCGGTGATGACTCCCACTCAGTATCAGAAGGTGGAGATCGCCTATGATTACGGCGTGTCGCCGGATAGCTATGTGACGCTGCAGGAGATCTTGCCTGATTATGATGTAGACGGGAACGGAGCGTACAAGCAGGACGAGGTCACTGCTGCCATTGAGGGTATGCCGGGGAGCTATACCAAAACCCAAAAGGCAGTCATGTGGCAGCTGGCAACTGGGTCCAAGAGTGCCAAGAACAATCCATACAGCAAGAAGGTCGGACAGCAGGTTATCGATGCGCGGGAATCTGCTGGCGATTCGGAAGACAAAACCTTCTCCCAGGAAGTGCAGGATCAGATGCAGGGAAGAGGATAAGAAAAACCGCACCGGAAAACCGGTGCGGTAATTCTTATAGGCTCTTCTCGAATACGAACAGTTCGCCGATCATGATGACCGGGGTGCCGAATTGTTCGTATAAGAAAGAGTGGTCGGAGTGTCGGGATTCGAACCCGAGGCCTCTTGGACCCGAACCAAGCGCGATACCAAACTTCGCCACACCCCGATAACTCGTACATTATAATGGAATTATCGTGACTTGTCAAGTCTAATCGTATGATTTACGGCTTGAAGCCTTTTCTTCATATGTGATGCGTTCTCAACGTATCTTTTAGGGAAGGGGAGATGGTATGGGATATCGAATCGAATATGGGAAGATTGCAGTCAAAAAACAGATCCGTCCAAAGGGAGCTGTGCGACGGATCGGAGCGTGGGTGGTCGTCACGCTGGTCCTGGGACATTTGCTGTTGCCGTATATCAAACAGGTGTTCTGGGATCTGATCATCCCGGGAGAGAACGATGTGACCATCCATGCTTTGGAGGTGATGGCAGAGGAGCTGGAAGGGGGAGCGACATTGGCGGAAGCAGCGGAGTGTTTTTGCAGGGAGCTAGTGGAAAATGGCCAATAAAGGCATCGCGTTAGTCTTTCTGGCTCTTTGTGTGCTTTCGGTGCCGCTGCAATGGATCATAGCGGCATTGGTCGCAGGTGTCGTCCATGAGCTTTCCCATTATTTGATGATCAAGGCCTGCGGCGGTAGAGTGACGGGGTTCCAGGCTGGGATCGGTCGAGCTACCATGGAGGCACGGGGACTGTCTGAGGGGAGCGAGTTGCTTTGCGCTCTTGCCGGCCCAGTAGGGGGCGTTTGCTTGCTGCTGCTGGGACGGTGGTTTCCTCGGCTGGCGATCTGTGGGGCGCTACAATCGATCTTCAATCTGCTTCCCATTTATCCTCTGGATGGTGGGAGGATGCTTCGAAGTTGCCTTGTGATGATCCTAGGTGACGGAGGAGAACGAGTCTGTCATTTGGTTGGCAGATCTGTTTTGGTGATCCTTTGCGCGATCGGGATCTATCTGGGCTTCGTGCTTCGATGGGGCGTCGTCTGTCTGATGATCTGTGGATGGATCGTGGTGCGAGCGATCTATGAAAAAATCCCTTGCAAAGCAGGGACATATTCGTTACAATGGGGGGAGCATATGATAAAGAGGTAACCTAAGATGACCGAACTGATGGATAGGATCCTTCCGATGGTGCAAAAGCCTGCGCGATACACCGGCGGAGAATTCAATGAGATCAAAAAAGATCTGGCGGATGTCCGGGTGCGAGTAGCGTTTTGCTTTCCAGATACTTATGAGATAGGCATGTCCAACGTGGGGATGCGGATCTTATATGGTGTGATGAATCAAATGGATGGCGTGTGGTGCGAGCGGGTCTTCGCTCCATGGGGAGACATGGAGGAGAAGATGCGTGACCATAAGCTGCCGCTATGGGCGCTGGAGAGCCAGGATCCTGTGAAGGGATTCGACATGATCGCCTTCACGATCGGCTATGAGATGAGCTACTCCAACATCCTGAATATGCTGGATCTTGCAGGAGTCCCGCTGAAAAGCTGTGAGCGGAAGGGTCTGGAGCAGATGGTGTTCGCTGGAGGTGTTTGTGCCTTCAATCCCGAGCCTTTGGCGGACTATATCGATTTCTTCTCTTTGGGAGAGGGAGAGGAGATCACTCCTGAGATCATCTCATTGTATGATAAAGCCAAGGCAGAAGGGTGGGACAAGAAAAGTTTCCTGCTTGCCGTGGCGAAGATCCCTGGGGTATATGTCCCGTCGTTCTATCGGCATGAGTACCATGAGGATGGTACGCTGAAGCAGATCGTGGCTCTGGAAGACGTTCCGCTGGTCCATACGAAGCGGATCATCGAGGATCTGGATAATGCTTTTTGGCCCACGAAGATGATAGTTCCTTCTACCGAGATCGTCCATGATCGTGCGAATCTGGAGGTTTTCCGTGGCTGTATCCGTGGCTGCCGGTTTTGTCAGGCGGGGTTCAGCTGCCGCCCTGTGCGCCGCAAGAGCGCGGAGGTGCTTTACCGTCAGGCGGTGGATACCTTGGAGGATTCCGGAAACAATGAGATCACTCTGTCCAGCCTTTCCACGTCGGACTATCGGCAGTTGAAGGGATTGACAGATGAGCTGATCCCCTACTGTGCTGAGAATAAGGTCAACCTCTCGGTCCCGTCGCTGCGTGCGGATAACTTTTCCAGGGAGCTGATGGAGAAGCTGCAAACCGTGCGTAAGAGCGGCCTTACCTTCGCGCCGGAGGCTGGTACCCAGCGGCTTCGGGATGTGATCAACAAGAACCTGACGGAAGAAGAGATCCTTACCACCTGTGCTAACGCGTTCTCCGGTGGCTGGAACAATGTCAAGCTCTATTTCATGCTGGGCTTGCCCACAGAAACGGATGATGACGTACTGGGGATCGCAGATCTCGTGTACAAGGTGATCAAGACCTGGAAGGAACATGCGGTCAATAAGAAGCGCGGCCTGCGGGTCCATGTGGCGACGGCGTATTTCGTGCCCAAGCCCCATACGCCGTTCCAGTGGGAGAAGCAAATCCAGCCGGAGGAGTATCTGCGGCGGTGTAGATTGTTGAAGGATCATTTTTACTCCAAGTCCATCGAGTATAATTATCACGCGCCGGATCTGAGTCGTTTAGAGGCAGTGATGGCACGTGGCGACCGTCGGCTGGGGCCGGTGATCGAGGAAGCAGTCCGAAGAGGTGCCCGGCTGGATGGTTGGGATGAGTATTTCCGCAACGATCTTTGGTTGGATGCGTTCAAGGAATGCGGTGTCGATATGGACTTCTATACCATTCGTGGCTATGGAGAGGAGGAGCTTTTGGCGTGGGATCATATCCAGGTGGGCGTTTCCAAAAGGTTCTTGCTTCGGGAGCGGCAGAGAGCTTATGCCGAGACAGTCACACCGGATTGCCGTCAGGGCTGCGCCGGGTGCGGCGCCAATGGGCTTTTGAAGGAGGTGCGCTGCGATGCTTAGAGCGTTGTTCGAGAAGAGAGGGAAGGCTGTTTGGATCTCTCATCTTGATCTGATGCGACTGTTCCAGCGTGCGTTCAAACGAGCTGGGCTTCCTCTGACTCATACACAAGGTTTCAATCCAAGACCTTCCGTGTCGATCGCGCTGCCACTTTCTGTAGGCGTGGAGAGCCGATGTGAGCTTTTAGACTTCGCGCTGGATGGAGCGATGGTCCCTTGCGATGAGATATGCCAGCGGCTCAATGACGCGCTGGTAGATGGAGTTCGTGTACTAGAGGTGTATGAGGATGGTCGTAAGCTGAAGGAGCTTTCTTTGCTGCGTTGCAGTGTTTCTTTTGAATACGACAGCGGCATCCCTGATGGCGCAGGGGAGAGGATCCGGGCGCTGTTTGGTCGTGATAGCTTGATCGTTGAAAAGAAGGGTAAGAATGGGATCGTAGAGCAGGATATCATCCCTATGATCAAGTCCTTTGCTCTATCCTGCAAGACGGATACTATCACGATCGAGGCGCTGATCTGCTGCCAAAACCCTACTTTGAATCCGATGCAGCTATCTGCTGCTGTGGAACGATACCTACCGGAGCTTCGGCCTGATCTCGTCAAATACAGTCGGATCGAGCTTTATGATCAGAATGAAAACGTTTTCCGATAAGGAGGATATTATGGAAGATACCATCGAACTGGAAGAATGCCCGATCTGCCGGGGTGCAGGCATGCTGATGCATGAAGGTGGCTGGAGCGTCCAGGTAGAATGCGTGGACTGCAGCGCACACACGGTCTATGTGGAGTATGAAGACGACGATGAAAAGCGTGAGGCCGAACGGGCCGTAGCACACTTGTGGAACATCGGAAAAGTCATCAGCAGTGAGCGTGGAGAGTGAACGAAGATGGGCCTGTTGCGGAATCATCATTTCGCAACAGGCCCATTGAAGGTCGTATGGGAACTTTCTTGACATTTCTTCTCCTGGATGGTATATTCGAGTTGTAAAATACATAAGAGAGGAAGAATATCATGGCATTCTGTTTCAAATGCGGTACTGCTTTGCCGGATGGAGCTGTGTTCTGTAATGCTTGCGGTGTCAAGCAGGCGGTACAGGCTCCCCAGCCAACGGAGCAGTCTCAGCAGCCGCTTCAGCAGTCTCAGCAGCCTCCTCAGCAGTACCAGCAGCCTCCTCAGCAGTACCAGCAGCCTCCTCAGCAGTACCAGCAACCTCCTCAGCAGTACCAGCAGCCCTACCAGCCCCAGCCTTCCATGGGGAACGTTGCCACCACGGCAGTGAAGAAGGGGATGAGCGCCGGCGCGAAACGGCTGGTCATGCTTTTGGTCGCAGCTCTTGTCATCGGTTCCGTTGTGATCGTGTTCTGCTTCACAGACCTGGGCAATATCTTCAAGAGCGATGAGCAGCTCATCCGTGAGCGGATCCAGGACTATGAGGATGCATGTAACAACGGTGACTATGAGGGGATGCTGGATTGTATGGACGGCGCGACTCGATCTTTGATGGAAAGTTCCATGGGAGTCCTGGATGGTATCTTCTCCGAGGGGACAGGTCTGGGCTTCGGAATGACTGACCTGTTCGGCTTTGCCGGGATGATGGGCGACTATTGCAACATCGAGATCACCAACATCTCCATCGACGGGGATCATGCCATCGTGGATATCGTCATGAGCATGAACATTTATGGCATGGAGGAGCAGTCTACAGAAGCGCAGCTGCCTATGGTCAAGGAAGATGGCGATTGGTACATTGGCGGTATCGACAATATGTTCGGCTCTTCTTTCCCTGGAACCTGATATATTTTGATCCCTGGACGTGTTTCCGTGCGTCCGGGGATCTTTTTTCGTGTTATTTGTATGGATAAAGAAAAAGACCGAAAACCTTTCGGTTTTCGGTCTTGGTCCGAGTGTCGAGATTCGAACTCGAGGCCTCTTGAACCCCATTCAAGCGCGATACCAAACTTCGCCACACCCGGATATTTCATCGTGTCTCGCGACAGCTTCCATATAGTATCACACCATGCCGAAAAATGCAAGTGTTTTTTTCGAAAATTCTGAAATATTTTTTTCGGGGGAGATATCTAGCATCTTTCAGGGATGTGGTTCGGAAAATGCGGCGGGATCGGGTATAATACATCCATCGATCTTTTGATGGAGGAATGAGGTATGGAAGCAAGGATACTGACCAATGAAGAGTTCGATGCGTTTTCGGAGCATCTGATCCTGGAGGAGAAGAGCGTGGCGACACAGGACAAATATCTGCGGGATGTCCGTAGTTTTATGATCTATGCGAGGGATCGCGCAGTGACGAAGGAGACGGTCATGGGGTGGAAGAAGCAGCTAGTGGAAAAAGGGTATGCGGTAAGATCCATCAACTCCATGCTGGCTTCCGTGAACAGCCTTTTGGGGTTCCTGGGTTGGCAGGATAGCAAGGTGAAGAATCTCCGGGTCCAGCATCAGACCTACTGTGCAGAGGAAAAGGAATTGACCAAGGCGGAATATCTGAGACTTTTGGAGGCATCCCGTAAGGACCGGCAGCTCAATCTCGTGCTTCAAGCGATCTGCGGCACTGGGATCCGGGTGTCAGAGCTAAGATACTTCACCGTCGAGGCGGTCCGTCGTGGTGAGGTGGTGGTGAACTGCAAAAATAAGACCCGGACGATCCTCGTTCCGGGAAAATTAAGAAAGATCCTTTTGGATCACGCAAGGCGCAGTCATATCACATCTGGGGAGATCTTCATTGGGAAGAGCGGGAGACGTCTTGATCGAAGCTGTATCTGGCGTCGGATGAAGGGTCTGTGCAAGGCAGCAGGCGTAAAAACGTCCAAGGTGTTCCCCCATAACCTCCGGAAGCTTTTCGCCCGTACGTTTTACGGGATCGAAAGGACATCGCGAAGCTGGCAGATCTCCTTGGACACAGTAGTATCAACACCACACGGATCTATATCATGTCTACAGGCGCGGAACATCGCCGTAAAATAGAATGCCTTGGGCTCGTGATATAGCTGACATCACATAATCAGCATTATGTGGCAGTGATCACAGAGTATCCATAGCTCTACATATCGGATTATACAGTATAGTGGAAGAAAAATCAAGCTTGCACGCCTAAAAAGGCGAAATAATCGTCGATGTTATCATATCTTGCATGACGAGAACACCCTCATAGGTCCTTGGATCATCAAGGCAGGATGAGGGTGTCATTTGTCGTTGTGCAGATCTGTGCTGATAAGGTATGGGAGCGGCGCTCGTATTACCGCTGTCACATAATGCTGATTATGTGATCATACAGGGCTCTGGAGGATCCGAGATGAGATCAAGCGGGAGGTGAGCAAAAGAGGGGAGGACGTTTCGCGGATCATAGACAGAAGGAGGTGAAAGGATGAAAGCACCAGAGTCAAGAAGGAAAGGGAAATATCTGAAAGAGCAGACTGGAACCAGGAAAGCTCCAAAGAAGTGGGCGATCGTTTCCTTGTCAGTGACCATCCTTGCTGTGATCGTCGCGGTCGTCGTGATGGTCGCTTGGCAGCAGGATGAAAGTGTGTATGGCAAATTGGTTCGTGATGGATATGAAGGGACACAGGAACAATGGCTCGCCTCTTTGGTGGGTGAAGAAGCAGATGACGGTGACGCCGAAACAGCTTACGAATTGGCTGTCGCCAATGGATACAAGGGTTCCGAGTCCCAATGGATCGAGACGTTAGTGGGAGTCGCTGAGGATGATCCGCAGGAAAGCCCCTATGCGATCGCTTGCCGGAATGGCTTCAACGGTACTTTTACCGAATGGCTCACACAGATCGCAGAGGATCCTGCGGATCTTGGAAGATCTGAAGAGGGGAGCCCACCAACGGAATATGAGCTGGCTTGCGCCTACGGTTATTCCGGGACGTTCGTCGAATGGCTCGTTTCTGTGACGCATGATAAAGTGTTCCAGTGACATGAAAACTAGGAGGTCGAACAAATGAAAAAGTACGTAAAAGGGCTGCGGCAGGGCCTGGCGGCTGTCGTCGTCGCGGCGATGCTGCTGAGCGCTGGATGCGCGATGCAGGATGTATCCACAGGATACCAAAGCGCGGTGGACGATGGTTTTACCGGCACGGTTTCTGAATGGGTGGTGTCCCTGGCGGGGACGGAGGACAAGACTGCATATGAAATGGTCCGGGAGATGGGCTATCAGGGCAGTGAGCTGGAATGGGCTGCTTCTCTCGTGGGCGAGGCCACGAATGTGGATGCCAAAGGCGAGAGCGCCTATGATATGGCCGTGCGCTGTGGTTATACCGGCTCCCGGACAGATTGGATGACCAGTCTTGTGGGCGAGGCCGGCGCACAGAACGCCACTGAGGGCCGTTCTGCCTACTCTGTCGCTTGCGGCTTGGGTTACTCTGGCACCATGTCCAGCTGGCTGGAGGGCGTCATGGGGAAGTCTGTCCCCAAGGCCGGCGCTTCTGCCTATGAGCTGGCCTGCGCCCATGGCTACAAGGGCACGGTCATCCAATGGCTGGCCAGCCTGGTGGGCGCAGACGGAAAGGATGGAGAAGACGGCAAGTCCGCCTATGAGCTGGCCTGTGAGAATGGATTCGTTGGTACGGTCCAGGAATGGCTGGCCAGCTTGGTGGGCGAAGATGGCGAGGATGGCAAATCTGCCTATGAGATCGCCGTGGAGCATGGCTATACCGGCACAGAAGAGGAATGGCTTGAGAGCCTCGTGGGAGCGGACGGTAAGTCTGCTTATGAGCTGGCTGTGGAGCATGGCTATACCGGCACAGAGCTGGAATGGCTGGCATCCTTGGCCGGTGAGGCTGGTGCCGATGGCGCTGACGGAAAGTCTGCCTATGAGCTGGCCGTTGAGAACGGCTATACCGGTTCTGAGACTGAGTGGCTCACTTCTCTGATCGGCGTTGACGGCGAAGCCGGTGCTGATGGCGCTTCTGCCTATGAGCTGGCTGTGGAGAATGGCTTCGAGGGCGATCTGGCAGCTTGGCTGGACAGTCTGGTGGGCGAGGATGGCGTGGATGGTATCGATGGTGTCGATGGTATCGACGGCGCTTCCGCCTATGAGCTGGCAGTTGCGGAAGGCTATGAAGGGACGCTGACCCAGTGGCTGGCCAGCCTGGTCGGCGAGGATGGACAGGATGGCGAGGCCGGTATCGATGGCGCCGACGGCAAGTCTGCTTACGAGTTGGCCCGTGAGAACGGCTTCCAGGGCGATGTCCAGCAGTGGCTGGCTAGCCTGGTAGGCGAAGACGGTGCGGATGGTGCCGATGGTCTGTCCGCCTATGAGATCGCTGTGAAGTATGGCTACCAGGGCACGGAGGAGCAGTGGCTGGAGTCCCTGAAGGGGGAGACTGCCAATGCAGGTAAGTCCGCTTATGAGATCGCCGTGGAGAACGGTTTCGAAGGGGACGTGGATGCGTGGCTGGCGTCCCTGAAGGGCCAGGATGGCGCAGACGGCAAGTCTGCTTATGAGCTGGCTGTAGAAAACGGCTATACTGGCTCGGAGTTGGAATGGCTGGCGTCTCTGGTGGGCGAGGCCGGTGCCGATGGCGCTGACGGTAAGTCTGCCTATGAGCTGGCCGTGGAAAACGGCTATACCGGCTCCGAGGCAGAGTGGCTTTCCTCTCTGATCGGTACGGATGGTATCGACGGTACTGACGGCGCTTCCGCCTATGAGCTGGCTGTGGAGAATGGATTCCAGGGAGATCTGGCGGCCTGGTTGGATAGCCTGGTAGGTGAGGATGGTGTCGACGGTGTCGATGGCATCGACGGCGCTTCTGCTTATGAGTTGGCCGTTCAGGAAGGCTATGAAGGGACCCTGACTCAGTGGCTGGCAAGCCTGGTCGGTGCGGATGGCCAGGATGGCGAGACCGGTGCCGATGGCGCTGACGGAAAGTCTGCCTACGAGCTGGCCCGTGAGAACGGCTTCCAGGGCGATGTCCAGCAGTGGCTGGCTAGCCTGGTAGGCGAAGACGGTGCGGATGGTGCCAATGGTCTGTCCGCCTATGAGATCGCTGTGAAGTATGGCTACCAGGGCACGGAGGAGCAGTGGCTGGAGTCCTTGAAGGGCGAAAGCGCTAACGCCGGGAAGTCCGCTTACGAGATCGCCGTTGAGAACGGCTTCGAAGGGGATGTGGACGCTTGGCTGGAGTCTCTGAAGGGCCAGGACGGCGCGGACGGCTCGAACGGAAAGTCTGCTTATGAGCTGGCCGTAGAGAATGGCTACGAAGGCAACATCCAGGATTGGCTGGCCAGCCTGGTGGGCGCGGACGGCAATGACGGCACGGATGGACGGTCTGCTTATGAGATCGCTGTAGCCAACGGCTACAAGGGGACTGAGGTCGAATGGCTGCGTTCTCTGGCCGGTGCTGACGGCAAGTCTGCCTATGAGCTGGCTGTGGATAATGGCTATGAGGGTGATTTTTCCTCCTGGCTGGCATCTCTCATCGGTGAGAACGGTGCGGATGGCAAGTCTGCGTATGAGCTGGCTGTGGAGAACGGATATGAAGGGACTGAGACGGACTGGCTGGCGACGTTGATCGGACCCACTGGTGCGGCTGGTGCTGCCGGCAAGGATGGGATCGATGGCAAGTCCGCTTATGAGCTGGCTGTGGCCAACGGCTACGAGGGATCCGAGGCGGATTGGCTGGCTTCGCTGGTCGGTGTGTCCGGAGCGGCAGGCTCTGATGGCAAGTCTGCCTATGAGATCGCAGTGGAGAATGGCTTCGAGGGCGATGTGACGGAGTGGCTCGTATCTCTCGTGGGAGAGAAGGGCGAGACTGGTCCTCAGGGCGAGAAGGGCGAAGACGGCGAGGATGGTGTCAGCGTCGTGGATGCTTATATCAATGATGAGATGCATCTGATCGTCGTCCTCAGCGACGGGACGGAGATCGACGCGGGTTACGCCGGTGTCCCCGTTGTCGATGAGGAAGAGGCCACCTATACGGTCACGTTCAAAAACCATGACGGCTCCGTGTTGAAGACGGAAACGGTCACCAGCGGCGGCAGTGCCACCCCTCCTGCCGATCCTGTGCGTGAGGGCTACACCTTCGTTGGCTGGAGTGGCAGCTATACCAATGTCACCGCGGATGTGACAGTCGTCGCACAGTTCCAGGAGGACGCTCCTGCAGTCACGACCTATACGGTCACCTTCGTGGACTACGACGGATCCACCTTGAAGACCCAGATCGTCGAGGAGGGCCAGAGCGCTACGGCTCCTGCTGATCCTGTCCGTGATGGCTATACCTTCACTGGCTGGGACAAGAGCTTCGATGCCATCACTTCTGATCTGACGGTGACGGCCCAGTACGAAGTGGAGGAGACCACTGATCCGACCATCACCGTCGGAAGTGTCAGCGCTTCTGCTGGGGATACCGTACAGATCGCGATCTCCGTCAAGAACAACCCCGGTATCTTGGGCATGACGCTGAAGCTGACGTATGATGAAAGCGTCATGACATTGACCGGTGCCTCTAACGGCGCAGCCATGAGCGCTTTGACCATGACCGCACCTGGTAAGTTCGTTAGCGGATGCAATTTCGTTTGGTATGCCATGGACCTGACCGAGAGCGATATCAAGGACGGTGAGGTATTGGTCCTGACCTTCCAGATCTTGGAGGGAGCGCCCAGCGGGTCCTATCCTATCCAGGTCTCCTATACCGCAGGCGACATCTTCGACTGCGATTGGAACGATCTGGTCATCACGTTGAACAAGGGCATCGTCACGATCAATTGATCGTCGGGCCCAGATCCTTCGGGCAAAGTGGGGCGCGCAGGCCGGTTCGGCTGCCCCCTTTGCCCGAGGGGAAGATCGGATAAGAAAGGAAAGGCATAATGGATAGTATAAAAAAGATCATATCTGTGATACTGGCTATCGTTCTTGTCGTTTCGTTGTGTCCTGTGAATGCTTCCATCAACGCTACCACCACAGAGGGTGCGGGGGCGGTGTTCACGGTCGAGACGGTCAGTGGAATGCCCGGGGGGACCGTGGAGGTGGACATCAACGTCGCGGATAATCCCGGTATCCTTGGCGCGACACTGAAGGTCTCTTATGACGATAGTCTTACTCTGGTGGATGCGGTCGCTGGAGATGCGTTCTCCGCTCTGGATCTGACCAAGCCCGGCCAGTTCGTTTCCGGATGTAACTTCGTTTGGTACGCACAGGATATCGTGGCGGATGATGTCAAGGACGGCGTGGTCCTGACGCTGGTGTTCGAAATTGCGGAAGATATCTCTGTGAACCAGACGTTGGATGTGGTGGTCACGGCCGATTCGGACGACATCTTCGACGCGGATCTGGAGGATGTCCCGTTCTCTATCCTTCCCGGCGGTGTTTATATCATCGACTATCTGCCCGGTGACGTGAACAGCGACGGGGTCATCAATACCAAGGACGCGGTTTTCCTTGCCCGATACATCGCGGGGGGATACGACGTCACCATCGATGAGGCCGCCGCCGATGTCAACGATGATTGGAAGCTCAATTCCAAGGACATCGTCCTGATCTGTCGGTATATCGCCGGTGGATATGATGTCGAGCCGAAGCCCTCGACGAAGTGCAGCCACACTATGGAGGCAGTGGCCTACAAGGCAGCGACCTGTACGGAAGATGGCAATGTCTCTTATTATCACTGCACTAGGTGTGATAAGTATTACAATGACAGCAACGGCACGACGGAGCTGTCTCAGGCCAGCACGGTGCTGGCAGCCACTGGACATACTGCTGTGACGGATCCTTATGTGGAGCCCACCTATACCAGCGTTGGCTGGACTGAGGGGTCTCACTGCTCTGTTTGCGGAGAGATCCTGAACGCTCAGGAAGAGATCCCCATGCTGGAGAAGGATGAGTATACGATCACCTATAATGTGGACAACAATGACAGCTATCTCCAGTCCATCGAGATCGAGAACCCCAATCCTTCCGTCTATACGACCCAGGACGGTCTGAAGCTTTCGGAGCTTCAGGTGGAAGGCTATGTTTTCGAGGGTTGGTACGATGGTCAGGGTTCCACAGCCAACAAGATCTCTGAGATCGCAGTTGGGACCACTGGCAACATCACACTGTATGCGCATTGGTCTAAGGTGGATTATACCGTGACCTTCAATTCTCCCTTGGCGGAAACATCCAGCAAGACCTACACCGTAGATACAGGTGTTACCCTGTCCAATCCGTCTTACTATGGCTATACCTTCGTGGGCTGGTCCGATCCCAACGGCAGCATCGTCACCAGCATCCCTGCCGGTACCACAGGCAATGTCATCCTGACTGCCAACTGGACCAGCAAGCGTAACCAGACGGTACCGGTCGCCAGCTTGGCTAAGCCTGGGATCGTCGTGGATGAGCAGACGGATACGATCCTCTTCACCTACTACATCGGGCGGATGGAGAACGTCCCGCTGTATACGGTCCATAATTTTGGATATGTCAGCGGCGGCGGCGTCAACTGGAGCGAGACGGTGGAGTACTCCTATACGATCAGCCAGGAGGATGCCCTCAGCGTCTCCAACAGCGTTTCGGACGCTACCACCACCACCTCTTCCTGGACGCTGTCGGAGGCCTGGAGCAAGGACTACTCCATCACCTCCTCCTGGGGGAGCGAATACACCCAGGAGCAGGCCACGGAGCTGACCAAGGCCTATGAGAACGGCGGCAGCTATGTGATCGGCAGCAGTGTGGGCGGATCCACATCCACCACTACGGAGTCGGGGACTTCCTCCAAGGTCGCCGTGGACGCGACTGTGGAATCCTCCCTCAGCGCGGAGTACATGGGTGTGACCGCAGAGGTCTCCGGAAGCCTGTCTACCAGCCAGGAGGATACCTCCGAATACAAGGAGACAGAAGCTTCCTCCAAGAACTGGAACAGCGAGAGCAGCTTCTCCAGCAGTGCCACTGCCAGCCAAAGTGCATCCGTCTCCAGCTCCGTGAGCTCGACGGTCAGCAGGGAGTATGGGATCGGAGAGTCCTACGGCAGCAGCGAGGAATTTTCGGAATCCAATGAGCTGTCGGTGTCTTCCCAGAAGTCCCGGGAGTACGGTTCCACTTTCGTCTACGGCAAGGATGAGACCACCACCACCTCCAAGACCTACTCCAACGAGGGTACCACGGACGGTTATTACCGCATCGTGACAGCGGGTACGATCCATGTCTTCGCCATCGTGGGCTATGATATCGCCACCCACTCCTATTTCACCTACACCTACAGTGTGCTGGATGATGATGTTTATGAATTCATGGATTATTCCGCCACCACCGCTGGTTACGACGATCTTGAGAACGGCATCCTGCCCTTCGAGATCCCCTATGATGTGGATGCCTATGTCAACAGCCTGACCGTCGGCAATAGCGGTCTGGTGGTGGACATCGACACCGGCATCATCACCGGCTACAACGGGACTGCCACCCATGTCCGGATCCCGGAGTATATGTCCCTGGATAACGGTGACGGCACCTACAGCGTCGTACATGTGACGGGGATCGCTTCTGATGTTTTCTCTGATGATACCACCGTGGTAGAGGTCAAGCTCCCTGACTCTGTGACTCAGATCCCTGACGGCGCGTTCAAGGGCTGCACTTCCTTGACCGGCGTGATCGCTGAGAACATCGATTCCATCGGTGCGGAGGCATTCAGCGGCTGTGTCAGTCTGGAGAGCTTTACGGTCAGCACCGCTGTCAAGGAGTTGGGCAACGATGCGTTCGTGGACGTTCCCAGCATCACAGTTGAGGCTTATGACGTGGCAGTGGCCAAGGCGGCTGCGGCCTCCGGCGCTAAGGCCATCACCCTGAACGTCTCTTCCGTCGTGGACGTCCTGGAGGACTACACCTTCCAGATCCCCGCGACCACAGAGTATTTCGCTTTCGTTGGTGGCACCCACACCTATAGTGGTGTTCGGATCGTTTCCGATGCGGCTGAGACGGTGATCAACGGAGCTACCTTCATCGACTGCGAGGATACCCCGCTGGTGATCTCCTCTGAGAACGTGACGTTGAACCGTGTGACCGTGGAGACCACTGGACTTGCTATGCAGCTCACGGCTCCCGCTACCAACGTGGCACTGTATGGATCGGTGAACATGAACACCTCCGGAAATGATGCGGTGCGTTGTAACGATATCGTTTTGTCCCTGGCCAATCCCAGCGTGTCCAGCAAGATGAACGTTTCTGGAAACGTTCTGGTATGTGGTACCGTGACAAATGAAAAGTATCTGTCGGTGACCAATGGACAGATCATCTGTTATAACGCGGAGGATACCTGTGTCGTCACCTTCGATGCAAACGGTGGTCAGTGTGATACCAACTCGATGGTGGTATCTTGTGGCACTGCCATCGGGACCTTGCCTACCGCAACCAACACCGGTTCCGTATTCTACGGCTGGGTCGATGGTGACGGCAACGTCCTCACTGCTGACACCGTGTTGTATGAAGCGGGAGAGATGACCGTCTACGCGCAGTGGACGGAGCCTTACACCATCTCCTGGAACGCAGGGACTGGCTACACGATCACTGTTACCAGAACGGCTTCTCCCATCGGCGGCGCATCCATCGGAACGCTGAGCAGCGGCGACAGCATCTATATCGACGATGTCTTGTCGATCAGCTATGCGGTATCGACCGGCTACACGCTGGTCAACTATGGTGCTACCGCGATCACTGTGTCTTCGGATGTGACCTCGTCGGATATCTATGCGGTGGTCTCTGCCAATAGCTATACTTATAAGATCAAGTATGTGTCCAGCAATGGTACCGCTCTTGGTACGGATTCTGTGACCTACAAGTACGGCACCACCAATACGATCTCGCCGAAGAGCTTCAGCGGATATACTTCGCCGGCGTCTCAAAGCGTCGCGTGGGATTCTACCTCCGCGAAAACGATCACCTTTTCTTATACGCCCACTGCGGTATCCACCAACCAGACCGTCAAGTCCGGCACGTGGTGGTCCCATGAGGGTACCCCGCGGTTGACCTATAAGGTGACGGCTACCTATGTCAGCCGTACAGCGACCAGTGTGACGATCAAGGTGACCTGGACCAACACCATCAAGGCGGGCAATTATTATGGATTCGCCCAGTATGGCACGGTCAAGATCGCCGGATCTAGCACGGTCAGTACCGGTAAGATGACGATCGCGTCCGCCAGCAAGTTCAGCTCCAGTTCCGATACCTCCGTTGCCAGATCCGCTTCTGTGAGCTATACGCTGACGGTGCCTCTGAACAGCACCGTGGCGCAGAACCTCACCGTCACCGGTTCCTGGTCGGCTGGGACCGGCGCGACAGGCTCCTGGTCCGGTACCTGCGCGATCCCTGCTTATTGATGCATGTATCCTCTCCCGCCGGCTCTATGGGGCTGTCGGGAGAGGAGATCCGAATGACTGATCAAATTTGAAAACGCCCTTGCACCGTGTGATCCCGGTGCAAGGGCGTAATTTTTATAGGAGTCCCGCGATGTCCAGGACCAAGCGTTCGGTATCGGCCCAGCCGATGCAGGGGTCGGTGATCGATTTGCCGTAGATATGTTCGCCGATCTTTTGGGTGCCGCCCTCCAGATAGGACTCGATCATGAAGCCTTTGACCATGGAGCGGATGTGCTGGCTGTGGCGGCAGGAATGGAGGACCTCTTTGCAGATCCGGGGCTGTTCCATGTATTTCTTGGCGGAATTGGAGTGGTTAGCGTCCACGATCAGGGCGATGTTTTCCAGCCCCTTGGCTTCGTAGGCATTGTACAGATGCTCCAGCTCTTCGAAATGATAATTGGGGATGGCCTCGCCGTGACGGTTCACATAGCCACGGAGGATCGCGTGGGTGAGGGGATTACCGGTGGTATCCACCTCCCAGCCGCGGTAGATGAAGGTATGGGGGTGCTGGGCGGCCATGATGGAATTGAGCATGACGGAGATGTCGCCACTGGTGGGGTTCTTCATGCCCACGGGCACGGCGATACCGCTGGCGGTGAGACGGTGTTCCTGGTTCTCCACACTACGGGCACCGACGGCCACATAGGACAGCAGATCCGAAAGATACCGGTAGTTATCAGGGTAAAGCATCTCGTCGGCAGTGGAAAGACCGGTATTGGCCAGGACGTTGGTATGCAGGCGGCGGATCGCGATCACGCCCTCCAGCATATCGGAATGCTTTTCGGGATCGGGCTGGTGGAGCAGTCCCTTATACCCATCTCCCGTGGTCCGGGGCTTATTGGTATAGACTCTGGGGATCAGGATCAGCTTATCTGCTGTTTTCTCTTGGAGTTTTGCAAGTCTTTCACAATAATCCAATACCGCATCCTCACGGTCCGCAGAGCAGGGACCGATGATCAAGATCAACTTGTCACTACTTCCGGTGAATACGTCAGCGATTTGCTGATCACGGGCTTCTTTCTGCTTTGAAAGTTCATCGGTCAGGGGATAGAGTTCCTTGATCTGCTGAGGGACGGGGAGTTTGCGTTTGAAATCCATATTCTTCATATGTGTGCCTCTCGTTCGTTTAGGGTCGTACATACTTTACATCCGTTCAATGATTTTTTCAAGAGTATGGAGATATGATCGGTAAATATTACTATAAAAGGGTTGATTTTTAGGGGGGATCGCTGTATAATTTTAATGTATATCAGTGTGACCTTTTGCGGTCTGCATATCATTCATAGGAGGTAGTTATGGTACGGTCTAATGGTAGACGCATTTGGGCGATGATCCTGGTCATCTGTCTGATGCTTGGCATGATCCCCACCTTCGTGTCCCACACTCAAGTGGAGGCGGAGGCGGTCAGCGGGATCGATTCGCTGACTTGCTCCAGTTTCATTTCCAATGTGGAGCATCGAAACTATATCGACGGCATGATGCATTATTATCTCAATACTTACAGCAGTCTGCGTACGACGCTGGATAACGGTAAGTCCGTCATCTTCATGTTCGAGGGTGGCTCCGACAATTACCCCAGCAATACGTATGAGGACAGTGACTACGATACCCGGACACAAGCCGTGGTCATCGTGGTGCAGGAGGATTCCAGTGGTAATGCGAAGATCGTCTTCTACTGCGAGGATTGCTCTTCGATCCCTGATGATCCCGACGATTGCACCGGCGCTGCATACTCCGGCGCTACTACCATCGCTGACGGTATCTACGGTTTCCAGACCACCAACCATACTGGTCCTTATGGTGCATTGAACACCTATGCATCTCAGGGCTACTATACGCCCCCCTCCAACCAGAATGGCTACTTTAATGGATGCAGCGGTATCAACATCCACACCCGTACGTCTGCTGGTTCCGGTGGTGGCTGGTCTCTGGGGTGCCAGGTCATCGGCTATGGCAATTCTTCTTCCAATGCGTTCAACAACTTTATGAAGGCTGTCGCCGGCATCACCTACAATGTTTGGGTCACTTATAAGTCTGCTCTGTACACCATCACTGCAGGCATCGATAAGGGCTACTACGTTCTGGATCGTCAGTTGTCCTTGGAGAACGCCAGCGGCGTCAAGTATGGCAGCGGCTCCTTGATCGAGATGTACAATGAGTATGCGCTTGGCAATCTGACCGATTGGTCCACCACTGCCCGCGCCAATGCTGGCGTCGATGATTATGCCAGCTCTCAGTGTACCTTCTATCCTGCCCATTGTGAGATCGAGGTCACTTTGGATGGAGCGCCGATCAACTCTCAGCCCTGTAGCGTGTCCACTACTGCCAAGTCTGAAACTTTGGAGAATGCTGTTGCTGGTACGAAGTACACAGCAACGGGATTGTACCAGAATGCCTACGGAAATTATTGGTATCGGATCACCACTTCCAGCGGAGAAACGGGTCATATCTATGGCGGTGAAGTCAAGTATCTGAACGATGTGATCTCGGACATCACCCTTACCGGTGCCAGTACGCCGGACAGCCACGTGCAGGGTTCGACCTTCTATGTGGACGGCACCATCGCTTCCAAGTATAATCAATTGACTTCTGTAGCTTGTTATATCTACGATGGCTTTGGAGAAAAGGGAGAAGCGGTCACTGGTACCAGCGATACGCCTTCCGGCACTTCCTATGTGCTGAAAGGAAGCAATGTGGATGATGCGACATGGATGGGTACATTACCTTTGGGTAATTACACCTATAGCATCTATGCTTCCTATATCAACTACTATGCTACCGATGCCACGACCCTAATGTCCAACACCGGAACTCTGACATTGAAAGATGATTTCTTCGTGGTCATCCCATCGGCTGTGGATACGGCCACTTGTAACCACACCAACACCACGCATGTACTGCAAGAGTCTACCTGTTTGCAAGATGGCAGCAGTGTCACCGCTTGTAGTACCTGTGGCCTTGTTACGAGGAGCGTCACCACCGGTGGTCACGCTTATGGTGATTGGAGCACCACCACCGCACCTACCTGTACTGCGACTGGTGTGTCCTCCCGTACCTGCTCCCGTTGTGGGGGAGTGGAAACGAAGACCATCCCTGCCAATGGTCATGACTATTCCACGGTGACGCATCCTGCTACTTGCCTCGAGTATGAACGGATCGAATATACCTGTTCTGTTTGCGGTCATAATTACAGTGTTTATGCCGACGAGCTTATGACCCAGTGGGTAGAGACGAAGCCTGAGGGTATCGATGAGAGCCTGATCGAGTCCAAGACTCAGTATCGGTACTCCGACTATGAGACGATCACCTCCGGATCTGCTGCCGTGGATGGTTATACTCAGGTCTCCAAGGAGTGGATCAAATCCGCCTCCAGCTATACTCATTATGTGTCTGAGTGGCCTGTTGGATTCGAGACAAGCCATACGCTGTATTCCCAGTACAACAAGGATCCCAGTATCGTGGATTCCGAAACAGAGACCTCTAAGCTGGTGATAAATAGCTCCGGCACGTTGGTCGGTCATGTGTTCTACCATTGGTGCTATGGTACCTACACGGAAGGTCCCATCAACCGGACCACCTCTCAGACCAATGATGGATCCCACACTACGTTCCACGCGTTCGTGGCGAGCATCGATACCGTGGATCCCAGTACTCTGACCACTGCCAGCGACACTTCTGTCACTTACCCCCATGCAGCGGCCTGTACCGACTCTCACTGGTGGTATGCGATCCCTGTCTATGAGGATACCTACACTACGTATACTGCGGAATATACTCACGAGAGATGGACCGCCTGGTCTGATTGGAGCGATGATGCGGTCACTTCTTCTGATACTCGGAAGGTGGAGACTCGGACCGTCTACCGTTATGTGGATGCGCAGCTGGGTGACCATAACTGGTCTGCCGGTGTTTGTACCGTATGTGGCACCGCTTGTGAGCATAGCTATGCTTCCGGTTTCTGTACGATCTGCGCTGAAGCAGAGCCCATCAAGGACTTTTATCTGTTCGGTTACATCAATGGTGCTAACTATGCCTGCGAGGAAGATTATCAGAACCTGGGCGAGTACAAGTTCGTTGATGGTCAGTTGGTCGTAGCCTTCGATCAGCCCTGCTATGTTGGTGTTAAGACTGCGGATAATAACAAGTGGTTCATGACCGAAGGATATCTCGGCGAGAATGTTACCTCTGCGGTGCTTTATGACTCCAATACGCTGACCAATCCGGATAAGCTGTATGTTCCTAAGGGCCATGAGATCACTTTCACGCTTGTGGTGAACGATGATGGCAGTGTGACGCTGAGCTATGTCGTCTCTATTTGTACCCATAATTGGGTCTATGGCACCTGCACCATTTGTGACGAGGTCTGCCCTCATGGTGAATGGGCCGATGGGCTTTGCACAGTCTGTGGGATGCCTTGCAGTGACCATGTGTATTCCAATAATGTTTGTACCATCTGCGGCATCACGAAGCCTGTGAAGGATTACTATCTCTTTGGTTTCATCAATGATGCTGACTATGCCTGCGAGGCAGACTATGAGAACTTGGGTGAGTATAAATTCGTTGGAGGAAAGCTTACAGCGACCTTCCAGACAGATAGCTATGTGGGCATCAAGTCCGGGGACAACGCAGACTGGTACATGACCAATGGCTGGCTAGGCACAGAAGTCAGCGCAGCGACCCTGTATAACACTAATACGGGAGCCAACGAGAAGCTGTTCGTCCCCGGTGGGGTAGAGGTCACCTTCACACTGATCGACAATGGTAACGATACCTACCTTCTGACCTACGTGGTCACCGAGGTCACTGTGGTCCAGCCTACCTTGAAGCTGAACTATGGTACTGTCAGCTTCGAAAGTGAGATCATGTACAACATCTACTTCAACGCATCCAATTTGGATGACGTGGTGGAGATGGGCATGATCACCTTCGATAGCCAGCTGACCGACGGCACGATCGCTGACGCAGTGAAGGTGTACTCCGATTATTCCACCGACGGTACGCTGTATATGGTGGCCACGGAGGGCATCTCTGCCAAGTATATCGGCGACCAGATGTG
>JAFTKE010000206.1 GCA_017456045.1 Oscillospiraceae bacterium | reverse complement strand
GGATCGTTTGCGATCTGCGGCGGCGAGGGCAGGCCCTCGCCCTACGGAAGTGCGGATGCATCGGAGGGATCTGTTTGAGAGTGGTATTCATGGGTACGCCGGATATCGCGGCGGTCTGTTTGCGGAAGATCATCGGGGATGGCTTCGATGTGGTGGGCGTGTATTGCCAGCCGGACCGGCCCAAGGGGCGGGGGATGAAGCTGGTGGCACCGCCTGTGAAAGAGGTGGCGATCGCCAATTCGATCCCGGTGTTCCAGCCGGAGAACTTCAAAGACGAGGCTGCGGTGGAGCAGCTGCGGCAGCTCCAGCCGGATATCTGCGCTGTGGTGGCCTATGGGCAGATCCTGCCCCAGAGCGTGCTGGATGTGCCGAAACGGGGCTGCATCAACATCCACGCCAGCGTCCTGCCGGAGTACCGGGGGTCCGCGCCCTATCAGTGGGCGGTACTGGACGGGAAGAAGGAGACCGGCGTGACGGCTATGTATCTGTGCCGCAAGATGGATGCCGGCGACATCATCGATGTGTCCAAGACACCGATCGGGCCGGATGAGACGGCAGGCGAGCTGCTGGACCGGTTGGCGGTGCTGGGGTCGAAGCTGCTGAGCAAGACCCTGGATCGGTTCGCTTCCGGAGAGGTGGCGGCGACGCCTCAGGATGAGGCGCTGGTGACCTACGCACCCATGCTGGATAAGGGGATGTGCCCCATCGACTGGACCAAGACTGCCCAGCAGGTCCATGACCATGTGCGGGGCTTGCATCCCTGGCCGGTGGCCACCACCGAGATCCAGGGCAAGCGCTTCAAGGTCCACGCCACCGCGATCGTGGAGGGGGCCGGGGAGCCGGGGCAGCTCTTGGGGCTGACCAAGACGGGCCTTAAGATCGCCTGCGGGGAAGGTGCCGTGGAGATCCGGGCCCTGCAGGCAGAGGGCGGCAAACGGATGGCCGCGCCGGACTATTTCCGGGGACATCCGCTGGACTAAAGGAAGGATATCGTAGGGGCTTATCATCGCTCGTCCGCTAGTCATGGTATGCGATCATGGGTAGCATGATCGGCGGACGACCGATGGTCGCCCCTACGATGTAGCCGCTACGCGGCCCTCATCCGGCGCTGCGCGCCACCTTCCCCAAAGGGGAAGGCATGGGGATGTTTGGAGGGATAAACATGAACGCAAGAGAGACTGCTTTGGATGTTTTGATCGCTTGTCGGAAGCGGGCGGCGTGGTCCAATGGTGTTTTGAAGGATCTGATCGAACGGGACCGCCTGGATCGGCGGGACGCGGCGCTGGCTACCCGGCTTTGCTACGGGATCTTGCAGCACCGGGGGATGCTGGACTTCTTTTTGAAGCAGCTGCTCACCGGGAAGCTGAAAGATCTCCATCCGGTGGTCCGGGATATCTTACACATGGGCCTTTATCAGATCTATGAGCTGGATAAGGTGCCGGACAGTGCGGCGGTGAACGAGTCTGTGGCGCTGGCCAAGAAATATTGCCGCTGGCAGCGGGGCGCCTCCGGGCTGGTGAACGCGGTGCTGCGAAACGCCGTACGTACCAAGGGGACCCTGCAGCAGCCCACCGCCCTGGAGGACCGGTACAGCCATCCGAAGGCGCTGATCGACCTTCTTGGCAGCTATGTGGGGCAGGAGGCCTTGGAGCCCATGCTGGCAGCCAACAACGATACCCCTCTGACGGTGGTGCAGGTGAACACCCTCAAGACCACCACGGAAAGCCTTATGGAGGCACTGGCAGAGGAGGAGGTCAAGAGCTATCCCCACAGCTGGATGCCGGACTGCCTGGTGCTGTCTAACACTGGAAACATCGAAAAATTGCGCTCCTTCAAGGACGGTCTGTTCTATGTACAGGATGCCGCGTCCCGTTTGGCGGTGCAGTGCGCCCAGATCCCCCAGGGGGAGAAGGTCCGTGTACTGGACTGCTGTGCAGCCCCCGGAGGCAAGACCTTCGCCGCGGCGATCGCCATGGGCGGTCAGGGCAAGGTCCGCTCTGCGGATATCCACCGCCACAAGACCACCCTGATCCAGCATGGTGCCGACCGGCTGGGCCTGCATAACGTGCTGGTGCGGGAGCAGGATGCCACCGAGAACCATCCCACCTGGCTGGGGAAGATGGATGTGGTGCTGTGCGACGTGCCCTGCTCCGGCTACGGCATCATCCGGAAAAAGCCGGACATCCGCTATAAAGATCCCAAGGAGATGGAGCGCCTGCCGGAGCTGCAGCTGAAGATATTGAGCAAGCAGGCCCAGTATGTGCGGCCCGGCGGTACGGTGATCTATTCCACCTGCACGCTGGTGCGCGATGAGAACGAGGGCGTGGTGCAGGCGTTTTTGAAACACCATCCGGATTTCTACTTAGAGCCGCTGCCCCTGCCGGACCGGCTCCCGGATAATACCTCCGGGATGCTGGCGCTGGTGCCGGGACAGTATGACACCGACGGGTTCTTCATCGCCAGATTGCGGAGGAAAGCATGAACATCAAGTCCATGACCCAGCCGGAGCTGGCGGCCCTGCTGAAGGAGCTGGGGCAGCCCGGGTTCCGGGCCAAGCAGGTGTATTCCTGGCTCCATAAGGGCGTGCGCAGCTATGACGAGATGACCAACTTGCCCCAGAGCCTGCGGCAGCAGCTGGCCCAGAGCCATCCGATCTGTCCGCCGGAGGTGGTACGGAAGCAGGAATCAGCCCGGGATGGCACCATAAAATATCTGTGGAAGCTCTCTGACGGCAACTGCGTGGAGACGGTGCTGATGCGCTATCACTACGGCAACACCGTGTGCATCTCCACGGAGGTGGGCTGCCGGATGGGCTGCGCCTTCTGCGCTTCCACCTTGGGTGGACTGGTGCGGCGGCTGGAGCCCTTCGAGATGCTGGACCAGGTGCTGTTCACCCAGATCGACTCCGGGCTTCCTGTATCCCGGATCGTGCTGATGGGGATCGGGGAGCCGCTGGATAATTTCGACAACGTGCTGCGGTTTTTGGAGCTGGTGAACAGCGAGGCGGGGATGAACATCTCCATGCGGCACATCAGCCTGTCCACCTGTGGCCTGGTGCCTAAGATCGACGAGCTGGCAGAAAAAAAGCTGCAGATCTCCCTGGCGATCTCCCTGCATGGACCCAACGATGAGATCCGGGACAAGATCATGCCGGTGAACAAGGCGTACCCCATCGAGGTGTTGCTGGCAGCTTGTAGGCGGTATTTCGACGCCACTTCCCGCAGGATCCATTTCGAGTATGCCATGATCGATGGGGTCAACGACCGGGAGCAGGATGCCCGGGAGCTGCTGAGACGGCTCAAGGGCCTGCCTGCCCATTTCAACCTGATCCCGCTGAACCATGTGGAGGAGAGCCCCTTGAAGCCCAGCTCCAAGAAAGCGGTGGCCCGGTTCCAACAGATCCTGGAGGAGGGGGGCATCACTGCCACTGTCCGCAGGACTCTGGGCGGGGACATCGATGCTTCCTGCGGGCAGCTGAGAAGGAAGTATTCTAAGGGAGACGCGTGAGGCGTTGGACGGCATCATGTAGGGAAAGGGCATGCCCTTTCCGGTGCCCTTGCTATGGCAAGGGCACAAAAATGCCGTGGTTTCCGCAGATCGTGACCGATCTGCGGCGGAAAGGGCATGCCCTTTCCCTACATTTCGTGGGTCGATCGGAGCGTATTTTTTGAAAGGAGCGTGTGTCGTATGCGTTATTGGACTTTGACGGATACAGGGTGTGTCCGGGATCAGAATCAGGATGCTTTCGAAGTGAAGCAGTTGGACCGAAATACGCTCCTTTGTGTGGTGTGTGACGGCATGGGCGGTGCCCGGTCCGGGAACATCGCCAGCTCGCTGGCGGCGGAGGTGTTCGCACAGGAGATCCAGCATCATCATCACGCCAACCTGGACGCGGAAGCGGTGGATCAGATCATGGAGCGGGCCGTGAAATTGGCCAACTTCACGGTGTTCGACCAGTCCCGGCAGTTCGAGGATTTCCGGGGCATGGGGACCACTCTGGTGGCCGCCCTGATCCGGGGACGGCAGGTGACGGTGGTGAACGTGGGCGACAGCCGGGCTTATGTGGTGGACCCCTACGACATCCATCAGATCACCACGGATCATTCTCTGGTGCAGATGATGCTCTCCCAGGGGGAGCTGACGCCGGAGCAGGCCCGGGATTTCCCCGGCAAGAATTACATCACCCGGGCCATCGGCACCGAGCCGACGGTGCGGTGCGACATCTTCCACCTGACTCTGGATCGGGGCGATCTGCTGCTTTTATGCTCGGATGGCCTGACCAATCTGGTGGACGATCAGGAGATCCTCTTCGAGGTGGTCCATGGGGTCAGCAAGAAAAGCTGCTGTCAGCGTCTTGTGGACATCGCAAAAAACCGTGGAGCGCCGGATAACGTGACCTGCGTCCTGGTGCAGGTCTGAGAAGGGAGCTTGTTATGGATAAGGATAAGTATATCGGACGGCTCCTGGATGGACGGTATGAGATCCTTGAGGTGCTGGGCGTGGGCGGCATGGCCGTGGTCTACAAGGCCCGGTGCCATCGGCTGAATCGGCTGGTGGCGATCAAGATCTTGAAGGACGAATTCTCCAAGGACGAGGAGTTCCGCCGCCGGTTCCAGGCAGAGAGCCAGGCCGTGGCTATGCTCAGCCATCCCAACATCGTCTCCGTCTATGATGTGTCCACCTCCGAGGATGGGGACCACATCGTCATGGAGCTGATCGATGGGATCAGTTTGAAGCAATATATGGAAAAGAAAGGCGTGCTGAATTGGAAGGAGACCCTCCACTTCGCCATGCAGATCGCCAAGGCGCTGGAGCACGCCCACAGTCGAGGGCTGGTCCATCGGGACATCAAGCCCCACAACGTGATGGTGCTGAAGAACGGCTCGGTGAAGGTGACGGACTTCGGCATCGCCCAGGTCACCACCAAGTCGAGCACTGTCACCAAGGAGGCCCTGGGGTCCGTCCACTATATCTCCCCAGAGCAGGCAAAGGGCGGCCGGGTGGATAATCGGTCGGATCTTTATTCCCTGGGCATCGTCATGTATGAGATGATCGCGGGACGGGTGCCCTATGATGGAGACACTCCCGTGTCTGTGGCGATCCAGCATATCAATGGCGGCGCCCAGAAGCCCTCGACCTTCAATCCCAATACCCCTCTGGCGCTGGAGCAGATCATCATGAAAGCCCTCCAGCTGGCGCCCAAGGATCGCTATCCCAACGCTACGGCCATGCTTTATGACATGGATGAGTTCCGCAAGGATCCCACCAAGGTGTTCCCGGAGGCCGCGGGGGATGGGGAAGCGGAGGGGAGGCCTGTCACCACCGACCGAAAGACCGGCGTGGTGCCTTCTGCCACCCGGACCATCGCCCAGCGCACCGCCATGGAGCGCACCGGGAAGGTCCGGACCACCCCCCGCCGGGACGAGGAAGAGCGGGGACGGGGCGCTACGGTCGCGATCGTGACCTGCGCGGTGGTGGGCGTGATCGCCATCATCATCTTCTTCGTGATCCTGGCCCAGGGCGGCCTGTTCGGCGGAAAAGATCGGATCCAGGTCCCGGATCTGCGGGGGATGGATTATGACAGCCTGGGCCAGATCGATGGGATCGTGGTGGTCCGCCAGAGCAGCGAGCATGATCCTTCCTATGCCAAGGGGCAGATCATCTCTCAGGAGCCTGCTCCGGGAGATTGGGTGGTCTCGGGCACCAAGGTGTTCGTGACCGTGAGCCTGGGCGGTGAGGTGCCGGTGAAGACCATGGAGGATCTGACCGGCTATACTGCCGACGACGCGGCACTGTTCCTGCGGGGACTGGATATGGAGCTGGACGTGAAGCGATACAGCGTCAATTCCGATACCGTGGAGGCGGGCAAGGTGGTCAGCACGGAGCCTGCCCAGGGGCAGACCATCACCAAGGGGCAGACGGTGGAGCTGTATGTCAGCATCGGCCCTGCGGTGGTCACCAAGCGGGTGCCCAATGTGGTGGGCCAGAACGTGGAAGCGGCTCTTCGCAGCTTCGAGCTGGTGGGCTTCAAGAACGTGGTCCCCAAGGAAGTGGAGAGCGACTTGCCTAAGGGCACCGTGGTGGAGCAGTCTGCCAAGGAGAATACCCTGGTGGACGTCTCCCGGAAGATCATCCTGTCGGTGTCCATGGGGCCTGCGGAGCCGGATCCGACGGAACCCACCGAGCCCCAGGAGGTGACGGTGGTGTACCATTTCCCCCTGCCGGAGCATACGGAGCCGATCCTGCTGAGCATCCTTTCAGGGGATGAGTGGATCGTGGAGGATGAAGAGGTCCCGGCGGGGGATAACAGCTACAAGGTCACCCTCACCGGGACCGGCAGCCGGGAATACCACATCTATGTGGATGGAGAATATATCGATACCGTGACGGTGGAGTTCGTTTGAGTATGACGGAAAAGAAAACGGGGCGCATCCTGCGGTCCCTCAGTGGGTTTTATGATGTCCAGACCCCGGACGGTCTGGTGACCTGTCGGGCCAGAGGGATCCTGCGCCGGGGGGAGGGGAGTCCTCTCACCGGCGATATGGTGGAAGTCTCTGTGGAGAAGGGCCGGGGGATGGTGGAGAAGATCCTGCCCCGGAAGAATTGGTTCGTCCGGCCTGCGGTGGCCAATGTGGATGCCCTGGTGGTGTTCGCGGCAAACGTCAATCCGGTGACGGAGCCTTTCCTGATCGACCGGGTGGCTGCGATCGCCGGGGACCGGGGCGTGGAGGTGTGCATCTGCATCAACAAGTGCGACCTGGATCCTGCCCTGGACCTGGAGCGCATCTATCGCAGCGCAGGCTACACCGTGATCCTCACCAGCGCCGAGACCGGCGAGGGGGTGGAGCAGCTGCGTGCCTTCCTGGTGGGGAAGCTCACCGCTTTCACCGGGAATTCCGGTGTGGGCAAAAGCAGTGTCCTGAACCGGCTGTGTCCGGAATTGGCGCTGCCCACGGGGGAGGTCTCTGAGAAGCTGGGCCGTGGGCGGCATACCACCCGCCATGTGGAGCTGTACCGACTGGGGGAGGATACCTACGTGGCGGATACGCCGGGGTTCTCTTCCTTCGATACGGACCAGATGGAGCTGATCCTGAAGGAGGATCTGCAATACGCCTTCCCGGACTTCGGCGCGTTCATCGGGAAATGTCAGTTCCATGACTGCTCCCATCGAAAGGAGCCGGGGTGCGCCGTCACAGCGGCGCTGGCGGCGGGACAGATCCAGCCCACACGGTACGACAGCTATCTGCGCCTGTACGAGAAGTCCAGCCAGATCAAGCTTTGGGAACATAAATAAATGGACCGGACCGTTGGGAAGATGCCCGGCGGTCCGGTCTTTCCACCTCAGGGAGGTATACGATGGAACAGAGATCTTATTTGGAATGTGAGAAGCGGTGGGTGTATGTGCTGCTGATCCTGGTGGCAGGTTTTTATGGCGGCTATACCCTGGCGGTGCGGGGCGGCGTGTTCTGCAACGGGCAGACCGGGAACCTGGCACTGCTGGCCGTGTCCCTGGGCAGCGGCAACTGGCAGCGGGCGCTGTACTATCTGATCCCGATCGGCGCGTATATGGCGGGGATCGTGGTGTCGGAGATAGTCCCCCGACATGTGCGGTGGCTCCACCTTCGGTGGGATACCCTGCTGACGATGGTGGAGATCGTGGTGGTGGCGATCATGGGCTTCATCCCGGCCACCTGGCCCCATCAGATCTGTCAGGTGACGATCAATTTCATCTGCGCTATGCAGTATAACACCTTCCGCCAGGCCGAGGGGCTGTCCATGGCCACCACCTTCTGCGTCAACCATATGCGGGTGGTCGGTGTGGCATTGAGCCGGGTCGTGCTGAGGAAGACCAGCAAATATCCTACCGCTGTGTGGGAACTGAAGAGCCACGGTCTGATGATCGGGTCGTTCCTCCTGGGCGCGGCGCTGGCCGGGGCGGGGAGCCTGGTGCTGGGGGTCCGGACGATCTGGCTGGCACTGATCCCATTGATGGTGCTGGCCTGGGACCTTTTGAGGGCGGATCTGGTGACCCAGAAGCAGATGGTGGGCGTCCCGCCGAGAGGGCATTGAGTCGTTGGTGAGAGCGTCCAGGCATTCCCCCGGAGGGTAGGCTGTCCACTATGGGAAACGATGTCAGATCTCTGTTTGGCGGGGAGTTCGTACACGCCTTGCCCCCCTCATTTATGAGGGGGGTGGACGAGCGCAGCGAGGCCGGGGGGAGTCCGAATATATCACCGTATCACCGATATCAGGGCAGTACGGTGGACCACAGTATACGCCCCCCGCCCCACTACGCTTCGCTTGTGGGGCACCCCCCCTCATGAATGAGGGGGGCAAGGCGTGTATGGACTCTCCGACGAATAGGGAGATGCCGGATGATACGGACTCCCCCCGCCCCACAGCGCTTCGCTTGTGGGGCACCCCCCTCATGAATGAGGGGGGCGAGGCGTGTACCGTGTCTGCCCGATATAAAGGGAGCTTTCTTGCGATCGATCAAGCTGATAGTATTGCCCCTTGGGGGGGCTTGGAGATCCCGTGCCATTGAATAAAAATGATCCGCCGCGGTTTTCGCGGCGGATCGTGTTTTTTAGGAGAAGAAGATGATGATCAGCTGGGAGGCGAAGACGACGCTGATCAGCGCCACGGGGTAGGTGGCAGCGTAGGCGGAGGCTACGTCCTCGGTTCCGGTGACACCGATCAGGGTGCCAAGGGCGGGCGTGGAGGTCATGCCGCCGGTGATGGAGCCCAGATTGTTGAACAGGGGCAGCTTCAGTAGGTACTTCGCTACGAAGAAGCCGATGATCATGGGCGCGATGGTCATGATCATGCCATAGAGGAAGTACACCGGCTCGAACAGCTCGATGAACCGGGAACCGCCGGAGATGCCGGCTCCCATCAGGAAGAACACCAGGCCCAGCTCCCGCAGGACCTTCAGGGTGGTGGTCTTAGGCATCAGAGAGATGGGGCCGACGTGCTGGAAGTGACCGAACAGCAGACCAGTCAGCAGGCAGCCGCCGGTGGTGGTCAGGGAGAAGTTACCGAATTTCAGACTGCCGATGGACACACCGATCAGCACCGCCAGGGCCAGGGGCATCAGGCCGAAATCGTCCATCTCGATCAGCTTGCCCTTATAGTTGCGCTTTTCGCCCACGTCTGTGGCGGTGATCTTCTCCCGCTCAGCGGCGATATCCGCGCCCATGATCTTGGGCACCAGCTGGACGAACAGCACCACGCCAACCACGCCGAACAGATAGGCGATGCCGTAGCCGGTGGAGACGATGCTGTCCAGCCCCGTGGCTACCGCGTCCTTGGAAGCGGAGAAGGCCGGGGTGGAGGTCAGGGCACCGGAGAACAGGCCCACCATCATGGCGGTCAGCTCGTTGTTTTCCAGCTCGGTGAAATTCCGGCCCACGAAGATGCAGGCGATGCATACCACGGCTCCGGCGACGATGATCACCAGGCCCAGCAGCACATAGGATTTGAAATTCTTCTTGAAATTGGACACGAAGCCGGGGCCAGCGATGAAGCCGACGGCGGTGACGAAGAACATCAGGCCGATGTTCTCGATGATCTTCAGGGCTCCCGTGATATAGGATGCCTCGCCGACGGTGAGAGCGGCGGACAGGTCCTGGTAGAACACGCAGCCGAAGACCAGCGCGGCGATGAACACGCCGGCGGTGCCGAGGGAAACGCCCTTGATCGAGATCCGCCCCAGCAGATAACCCACGGTGATCACTGCGAACAGGCACAGCATCATGAAGGGCACACCGGTGGAGGCGGAGAAAGTGAACTGCATTTTGATCGTCTCCTTTAAGGTGATATTGGGATGATATTTCATATTATAGGACGTCCACTGGGGGGAAGTCAAGGAAAAGGGGGGGATGGGGCGCAGTTTCTGTACATGGTCCAAGATCGGGCGTCTTTGGGGGAGGGATCTTGTCATAAAAGGACACGGTTTTTCGCTATTGCATTTTTCGACGACAGATGTTATCATCATAAAAAAGACAGTGGAGGACTGTCGGGAAGAGAGGTCCATATATGGCAAGGTATGTCAATGAGGTGCAGCTTCGTTGCGAGCCGCTGGAGGGATTCAACAAGGTCCGCGCCTATCTGGAGGGCGAAGGCTTCGAGTATGTGACATATAAGGGTGAGAACGTGTTCCAAAAGGGCATCGGTTTTTGGACGGCGCCTACCTTCATCAAGGTCACCTTCGGCACCACGTCTGCCCGGGTGGAGGCGTGGATCAAATACGCGCTCCTGCCGGGGGTGTTCCTGGGGGAGATGGGCATGAACGGAGCCGTTGGGTTTGCTGCCAAGGGGACGATGAAGCGCTGTGTGCCCGTGATCGAGCAGATGCTCAGCTCTGGTCCCCAGGGGGTCCAGACCGGAGCATATGTATCCGGTGGAGCGGTACAGGAGGAGCTGCCTCGGACACAGGCAGCAGTGCCGGTGGCGCAGCAGAGTCCCTATGACCCGCCTGTGCAGGGACAGTACGGTGTCCCGACGCAAAGCCCGTATAACACACCTGTGCAGGGACAGTACGGTGTCCCGACGCAAAGCCCGTATAACACACCTGTGCAGGGGCAGTATGGTGTCCCGACGCAGGCCCCCTATGGCGCCCCTGTGCAGGGGCAGTATGGTGTCCCGACGCAAAGCCCGTATAACGCGCCTGTGCAGGGGCAGTATGGTGTGCCGGCAGCGTATGGCGTCGTGACAGTGTGTCCGGTCTGCGGGGCGCAGGTGATGCCGGGGAGCAAATACTGTGACTATTGCGGCGGCGAAGTGCAGGCGGGAGGGCCTGTGGCGGCTCCGGCGATGATGCCGCAAGGGATGGGCCATGTGAGCAAGGCGGAGTATCGCAAGCTGTACGCCCCCCAAAGCTTCCAAAAGAGCATCATGGTGATCGCGATCATCGGCTATATCTTCGTGGGGATCAATTTGTTGCTGATGCTCGCGGGGATGGTCGATCTTCTGGGCTTCATCGATCTGGCGATCTGTTTGGGATGTCTCCTGGGGATGCACATCGGCAAGAGCAAGGGCTGTGCCATCGGACTTTTGGTCTATGGTATCTGCAATATGCTGATCCTGCTGGCGATCGGTCAGTTCGGCGGGTGGATCTGGGTGGCACTTGGCATCGCTGCTGTGCTGAACTTCAATAACGTGGACAAGGAATACGACAGGATCATGGCCGGGTACCGGTATTACTGATCGTTCCTATCATAGCGCGCCACTGCGGTGGCGCGCTATTTTTTGGATGCAAGGGTTGCATTCAGACGATAGGGGGAGTATAATAGTCATATTGTAGAAGGAGAGGTGTCTGTGTTTGGTTTGGATCGTGCATCCTGCCAGATCACGGCCGCCTCTCGGAACGATGATATGAAGGAGATGCACTATGAAAAGAACGCTGTCACGGATGGTCTGCTTGCTGCTGATCGTCTCCATACTGGTCTCTTATATCCCTGCCACCACCAGACGGGTCCACGCAGTTACTCAGGACCAGCAGAACATCGTGGATCGGGCCAATTATCTGTATGACATCACTTGGGTCGCCCAGGAGACGATCTATGGCTGGCGCTACCAATACACCTTCGAGAAGGGCCAGACCTATCGTTTGCCCTATGCCCAGCCGATCTATGCAGGATATTACATCGGCTATGGTGTTTCCATCGAGGATTTTCAGGCTGCAGCGGCGGATGGGACCAGCGTGTTCTACACGGAGATGTCCTACTACAATGACTGGTACTCCACCTATTACGGCACCGACTGCTCCGCCTACGTTTCCTGGTGCTGGGGCGCGACCCGGCACACTACATACTCGATCCCCCAGATCTCCACCAGCTATGGCTATGCCACGGAGAGCAACATCCGTAACTATCTCCAGCTGGGCGATGCGCTGAACTCCAACTCTGCGGGCCATGTGGTGCTGGTGACGGATCTGAGCTACGACGAGAGCGGCGACCTGATCCAGATCGAGATCACGGAGCAGACCCCGCCCCAGCTGAAGCGGTCCTACTATACCCCCGCCGAGCTGGCGGAGAAGTATGCCGCTGAGTATGACATCGTCCGCTATAACGGGACGGTCCCGGCGGCGCCGGTCACCAGCTATCAGTCCAAGTGCCAAGGCTATGCGGCCCATTGCAAGGTGGAGATCACCCAGGAGGCTCCGATCATGAGCCTGCCCTGCGACAGCACGGTGGACGAGGATCCCACCCAGCTGGGCACTGCTGCCCCGGCGGCGGTGTATACGGCTACGAAGCTGTATGAGAACACTGAGGGGGAGCTTTGGTACCAGATCGATGTGGACGGGGAAGAGGGCTATATCCTGGCGGAGGCTACCCGCTATCTGGAGCAGATCATCACCGATGTGACCTTGACCGGGGCCAGCACCCCCAACGGCCACGTAAGAGGAGCTACCTTCTATGTGGACGGCACCATCAGTGCGGCCTTCAATGAGCTGACTTCCGTGGCCTGCTACATCCACAGCGGTTTCGATATCGATGGCGCGGTGGTCACCGGTGCCAGTGACACGCCTACCAGCAACTCCTATGTACTCAAGGGCAGCGATGTGGACAATGATACTCTGATGGGCAATTTGGCTGTGGGGAACTATACCTATGGCATCTACGCTTCCTATGCCAACTACTATGTGGTGGATGGAGAGATCGTGTCCAACACTGGGACTCTGACGCTGAAAGACGACTATTTCGTGGTGATCGCCAGCACTGTCAGCCAGACCAGCTGCGCCCACACCAATACTACCTATCAGGTCCAGGAGGGCAGCTGTACCGTAGACGCGATCTCGGTGACGGCTTGCAGCACCTGCGGTCTGGTGACGGAGGAGGTCACCGGCAGCCAGCATTCCTATGGTGACTGGGCGGTGACCACCGAGCCGGACTGCGTCCAGACCGGTGTGGAGGAGCGGCTTTGCGGAGTTTGTGGCCATGTCCAGACCCAGACGATCCCGGCGGTGGGGCATGACTATACGGCGGTGACAGTGGATGCCACCTGTGCCGATCTGGCCCACACGGAGCATATCTGCGGCACCTGTGGCGACAGCTACAAGGAATACACCATGTCCGACTGGATGGATGCACTGCCGGAGGGAGTGGACGAGACCTATGTACAGACCAAGGTCCAGTACCGCTATGCTGACGCGCAGACGATCACATCTACCGAAACGACCGTGGAAGGCTATGAGCAGACCGGTACGGTATGGGTAGAGGTCGGGACGGACACGATCCAGTACGTCCCCAGCTGGCCTGCGGGGTTCGATACCACCAATGAACTTTATGCCGCTTATGATAACATCGATGCCAAGGTGGAAGATCATGAGGATGAGACGGAGAAGGTGGTGGTGGGATCCGACGTGTTGGGTGGTTACCTCTATTACCACTGGTGCAGCGCTTCCGATGCCAACCATTACTCCTATGCCAACAAGAGCAATACCCATGATATCTTCCACGCCTATTACAGCACCACCGCACCCAGTAATTATAAGTGCGACACCTCTGATATGAGCTACAAGACTTCCGACAGCGCTTGTCCCAATGGGAACTCTGCCTGGTTCTTCGTGGCGGAGGTGTATGATCAGAGCTTCACGATCTATGAAAAGCAGTACATCCACGCCCAGTGGGTGGAATGGTCCGACTGGAGCGATGAGCAGCCCGAGACCGTCGATGGCCGCAAGATCGAGGAGCGGACCGTGTACAGCTACCCCGTGGGCGAGTACGGGGACCACAGCTGGAACGGCACCGTCTGTACGCTGTGCGGTGAGACGAGAGCGCTGGACTACTACCTCTTCGGCTACATCAACGGTGCCAACTATGCCTGCGAGGAAGACTATGAGAACATGGGCATCTACCAGTTCGTAGACGGCAAGCTGGTGGCTACCTTCGAGTCCGACAGCTATGTGGCGGTGAAGACCACCGATAACCTGGTCTGGTACATGGCCCAGAGCTATGTGCAGGAGCAGACCGCTACCCTCTACGACACCAACACCGGAGCCGCTGAGAAGATGTTCGTCCCCGGCGGCGTGGAGGTCACCTTCACCCTGACGGAGAACGAGGACGGGACCCTGACATTGAGCTATACCGTCCCTTGCTTCCATGACAGCCACGATCTGAGC
>JAFTKE010000205.1 GCA_017456045.1 Oscillospiraceae bacterium | reverse complement strand
GAGCAACCGCCGAAGGCGGCTCTTAGCGAGTCGCAGAGGGGTCTTCAAAAGTGTGCGAAGCACACTTTTGGTGATCAGCACAGATGTTCACACACACCTCCGAGCCGCCTACGGCGGCCCACCTCCCCTCAAAGGGGAGGCTTGAGATGCGTACCTTTCCTTAACTAAATGACATTGCCAATATGGGGACTTTGACACAGCGAAAAGTGACCGGCAGGCATCCCCAAGAGCCTCCCGGATCAAAGTCAAAGCTCGTATTCCGGCTCTGGACGCCCTTGTGCGCGGGAACTTCTCAGATCGCTCCAATGTTCCTGCGCGGCATAAATGTCCATCTACGGCGGCTTGGTACCGCTGGGATCTACCCATTCCAATGTCTGCCTTGACTTTCACTATTTACTTTTGTATTGCCCCTATTCTATCATATCATCCGTCAAAGTGCAATGATAATTAGACGCAAAAGGAATGTAAGAAAAGTAAAACCATCAATAACGTGTAGGGCGGGGGCAAGCCCCCGCCCTACCGTCAACAACTCGAGCTTTAACGCAGTAGAGGTCCTTACCGATCACCGGACATCGGACATATCGTACAGCGTCGTCTTCCCCTGCTCCCGGCGTTCCAAGGCCACCAAAGCGTAGAACGCCTGCTCCGTGGCGATCAGATCCGTATCTCCATCCTGGAGATGCCGGAAGGAGCCATCTTCCTCCATGAAGTCCAGAAGCCGGTCCTTCAGCGTGTTCCCGTTTTTCACGAACCGGGGATCATCGATGCCGATCCCCAGCTCAGCCAGCGCAGTGATCACCTGAGCGATCGATTCGCTGCTTTCATAGCCGTAGGCAGTGTATCCGCCCTCAGCGTTCTGCAGTTGCGACAGCACCGTCAGCGCCCGCTCTGTCGCCTCCATGACATCCTGCCGGTCCTGGTATTTGGCAAGGGCCTGCAGCGCCATGGCGGTGATATCCACATCCGCTTCGGCTCCGGCCAACGTCCAGCCGCCGCCGGGGCACTCCGCGCTCAGGATGCAGTCCACATACAGCTCCCGTGTGGCCTGCGTACCGCCCGCCACATTCACCGGGATCTCATAGTCCCCGCTGTCCAGCGCCAGCAGCGCGAAGACCGGGCCATTGATCCCCTGGAAGATCGTCTGTTCATAGTCCGCCAGCGGCAAGAGCAGATCGAAGCCGCCAACATCGGTGGGATCTTTGCCGATCGCGGTCACAGCCAGGATCACCCTGGAATATTCGGTGTACTTCTTCTCATGGAGCACCCCGCCCATTTGAGCAGTATAGGCCGCCACCTTTTCGAAGTAATCCTCAAAATATCCCCCCGGGACCTGTACCCCAGACCGTGCAAGCCCAAGGATCACCCACTCCCCACCGGCAGAGCCATAGCCCGCTTCCGGGACCGTATCCAAAAGCCAGCTCCCGCACTCCGCAGTCAGATCATCCGGGAGCGTTTTGACTGGCTCCGTCTCAGTGGGGGCCTGTGTCACGGTCGGCTCCTGGGCCGTCTCTTGGCCGCAGGCCCCAAGGGACAGCGCCATCACGATCGCCAGCATCACCGCGATCCATTTCTTATGATCCATATCCTCACCCTTCCATCATCCAGCCGGGAACGCTGTGATCGCGCCATTGTAGTATGCCGCCACCAGGTTCGCGTCCACGATATCGACCCTTCCATCGCCATTGACATCCGCCGAAGCCAACTGCGTCTGGGTCAGCCCCACCGTTCCATTGTAGTGGCCGGAGATCATGTTGGCGTCTACGATATCGATCTTACCATTGCCGTTCACATCCCCCAGAAGCACGTCTTCTCCCTCACTGATCGTCAGGGTCAATGCCGCCACAGGTGTGGTGGTACGAACGCCGGAGATCATCCCGGTGCCATCCTCCTGATCGTGGTACATCACATGGTCAAACCTGATCATAAACGAAGTATCTCCACTTGTCAATGGGTCTGTGCTGTAGGTCACATATCTGGTGATATCCCGTGTCTTCCCATTGGCGTAGGTGGCCGTGACCACCATACCGGCAGGATCGAAGGTCTCCCCCACCTTGTAGTCCGTCTTATCCGGAGCCGTGGTGATCTGGATCTTCTCGATCGCACTGCCATAGGCCATCAGATAAGCGGAGTCGTTCTTGAAGTAAACGGTCCCGTATTCGTCCACGATCGGGCTGCAGATCGCGTACTGGGCCTGATCCCCGGTGGGAGTGAACAGAGGATAGGCTACCGTGTAGCCACTTTCCGTGGTCACATAGTCCGCACGGGTCTGCCCAGCCTTGTCCCGCAGGACCCGGAGCTTACCGGGAGTCATGTTGTCCAGGAAGTACACATAGACATATCCGCTTTCCGCTTCATAGGCAGTGGTCAGCAGACCGCTGGTCTGGGGATAGCCCTGGGTCTGGACGCTGTAAGCGATGGCCTTTTTCCCCAGCTCGACGACGGTGATGTTGTGCCCAGAGTAAGCGCTGAACTGCCCAGCGCCGGACACGCCCACATAGGCTCTGCCATTGTAGACCACAGGCGAGCAGGTACTCATGGGGACCCCATCGGTACCATTGACCAGATCCACGCTCCAATGCCCAGTCAGCAGTCGATCCTCAGAGACCTGCACGGAGTAGAACGTACCACCCTTGGACGTAAAGTAATAAGCATCGGTGGTAGCGTCATAGACCACTGTGCTGCGGATATCCCCGTTCAGCCCATCCCAGCTATCCAGCAGTGCACCGGTCAGCGGGTCCAGCAGCAGGAGCCGGGAGGTCTGGCGGGTATAACCGTTGGCCCCGTCATCGCTGCCCACCAGCACGAAATCGTCACAGACGTATGCCCCCGCCCAATAGAAGCCGCCGCTGCGGGTATAGCGCCAGGTGGCCACCTTCGTCTCCTTGGTCTGCTCCAGATCTTCATCGGTGATGGACAAGCATACGAAATTCGCCTCCGCCGTCTCACTGTTCCAGAAGCCGGTATAGAGGTAGCCGTTATGGACTGTCAGCGGGCAATTGGGCTGACCGCCCAGCGCGTCCACATATACCCACAGAGACTCCAGCGTCACCGCGTTGAAGGCCTGCACCGTTCCGTTGGACAGCGCCACGAAGATCATGCCCTCATGATAGGCCGGTGCCGTGATGGCGAAGCTGGACTTGTGATCCATCTCCCCCGTCGCCTTGATCTGCCCGCTGACCGTATCCACACGGTAGATCGTGTTCCCGGCGTAGGTGATCAGATCCCCGTCCACCAGGATGGGGCTGCCCACCGCGTCGGCATCGATGCCGCTTCCGATCTGGTTGGCCCAGTAAAGCGTACCGCCATCGGCAGCGATGGGGATTGCCGCATCGGTGATGGCATTGTTGTCCGCATCCCCCCGGAAGCTGGGCCATCGAGACTCCAGAGAAGGATCGATGCGTTCATTCGTCTGGGCCTGAGGCAGCTGCCAGCTGATGCGGACAGCTCCGCCGCCCGCTTCGCTCTGCGTGACGGTGTGACGTTCCTCTCCGTCCGCCACCACCAAAGCCTCATCCTCGTCCCGGCCCACATCCAGAGTGCAGGACTTGCCCACATGACCGTACTTGGTCAGGGTATACGCATAGCTGTAGCCCTCGCAAAGCTGATAGGCCCCATCCTCATCCGGCCAGATCCGCTCCCCGGACATAGTCTCATACAGTGTCAGCAATGCGTCCTCCGGATCGAAGGTGAAGACCGCCTCCACAGGAGGAGATCTCAGGATATGCAGGATATAGTCCGTGCTGCCCTCCGGAGCCTTGTCATTTTCCACTGTTACCGTAACAGTCTTGGTATCCAGCGTCCCATCAAGAACGATGGAAGCCGTATCCGTCCCCGTCACATCCTGTCCATCCACCAGCACCCGGTAGCCCACTTCGGACTCCCCGTAGCAAGTGTTGTCTGTATACCTTCCAAAGGTCAGCTCCAGCAGCTCCGCCGCCATGGAGACCGTGACGGAGTACTCTACCACATCGGCCCCAAATCCGGTGGTCCCGTCGTCCCGTACCAGCGGCACAGAGGTCCCGTCGCACTTGGCAGACATGTCTTCCAGCGTCAGATCCCGGTGGAAGTCCACCACATAGTCCTGATACCAGGTCACACCACTGACTACCTTGGTCAGGCGGATGGTGACGGTATTCTCGATGGGGTTCTCGTCCATCAGGAACCGGTTCAGCTGGGTGCCGGAAGCGGCCCCGGGATCCAGATCCTTGGTAAGCTGTTTCCCATGGTACAGATCACTGGTGAACACCTGATCATAGATCGCCAGGATGGACACATCGCTCTCTTCGCTTGCGACCCACACATAGGCCAGATGCTCCGTATCCTCATAGGTCACCCCATAGCTGTGATCCGCCGGATCGAAGGGAGCATCCATCTCCAGCTTCCCCTTATGATCCGCGGCCTTTTTCCGTCCAAAAGCCAGCTCGCTGAGCCAGTCGTCCATCTGCTCGAAGTCCACCGTGATGGTGCTGTTCGCCACCTCCTCCAGACTGAACTGGTCGGTGATGTGATAGTAAGTATCGTAGGTGGCGATATAGCGGTAGTCCTCTCCGGGGACCAGCGTATACTTGTACCGGTTCTGTCTGGAGGTCTCCTTGTGGGTGGTATAAGGCATCACCACACCGTTGCTGTTGACTACTTCGATGTTCACCGCATTGGAGGAGATGAAGGACAAAGTCTTTCCCTCACCGGGCTGGATGGTCAGTGTATAGGTATTGGAGAAACCATTGGCTGCGACCACCACCTGGATCTGCGTCTGGCCGGAGATCCCGACCTCCACCCCCTGGGCGGCATCCTTCCCATCGACCGTCACGGTATAGCCCTCATGTGCCACCTCCGGGCTGACGGTGACGCTGATGACGCTGTCCAGGACCTTGTAGGTATACTCCGTCACATCGGCGTCAAAAGCCGTGGTCGCCGCCTGATCCGTGCCCTCCTGGTCTACCACCTTGATCCCAGTCAAGGTGGGGATCCGGAGGAACTCCGCCTCATAGTCCTGAGAATAGGTATAGCCATCGCTCCCCAGGCTGCTGACCCGGTAGGTCACCACGTTCCCTTCCGCGCCCTTGTCCAGCACGCTGTAAGCGCCGCTGGTCCAGGACTCAAAGGCAAGGGCCTTCTCCATCTCTTCCCCAGTGCTGCGCATGGTGTAGATCGCCGTCAAGGCAGGAGGCTCCGTGAACAGCTCCGGATCATACTCAGCATAGGTATACACCGCGCCGGTGAACGTGTCCAAAACAGGCACCGTCACCTTTCGCCCGGACCACTGCCCCAAAGCGAATTCGCCGTCCGTGAATCGGCTGTTCTCGTTGTCCTCCTCGCCGTAGGTCCCGGACAGGCGGAAGCTTTCCAGATCCAGCCACTGTCCCTCAGGCAGTCCCGCCGTCACCGTCGTCGCCCCGGACACAGTGATGCTTCCTTCCACCCGCAGGCCATCCCGCTCCATACAGAAGCCATAGTCCCCGGCGGGCAGCTCCAAGACCCCGTCCCCATCATCGGACCAGATCTTACCGTAGGCGTTTTCCGCAGTGATGGCCGCACCGGCCCCCTCTGTAAAGGTCACGGTGTGCTTCGTCCCCGCCTGGGCGCTTTCATATTCGCTGACCGCCGCATCCAGCCGGGATGCCAAGATCTTCGCCGAGTCGCTGTCGATCCCCACGAATTGCTCACAGGCCGTATCGTAGGCACTCTTGGCAGCATTGCCCACATCCGCATCCTTCAGAGTATACGCCGCCATGGCAGTCATCAGCTGTTGCAGCCCCTCACTGGGCTGGCTGTCCGCCGCCTCACTGAAACGGTAGTAGTCTACCTCCGACGCGGCCTTGTCCAAATCGTAGCTGCCATCCTGATCGCTGCGGGTGAAATTGCCCACCACCCCATCGATGGCCGTCACGACCCCCTCGTCCAGTCCGGTGAAGTCATGACCGCTGGCCTCCAGCGCTTCCCCCACCGTCTGTCCGGGCGTATAGGAAACATATTCCGGAGCGATCACCAAACTGCCTCCGGCCTCCACCACCAGGATGAACGCCCCACCCTCTTCCGCGAAAACGCCGCCAGGCAGCAGCCCCACCAGCAGCACCGCACAAAGCAGCAGTCCGATCATCCGTCTTCCCATGTGATCTGTCATAGCACAACATCCTTCCTAGTACAAGCATTGGATCCACTTCATCCAAAGCCTTTTCTTCCATTTCGTTCCCGCTTTCAACAGCCGGAGCGTTTCCTGACGAAATCCCAGAAGCTCCTCCCGCTGGACTTCCTCCAGCTGGTGACTGCTGAACATGGCCCGTGCGTTCAGATCGGTCATCTCCCGGAGCCGATCCCCATACGCGGGACCAAGCCGCCGGGCCGCCGGCTCGAAAAGGGCGGTCATGGATCCATTCCCACGATCCAGGCCCAGTCCATTCAAAAGCAGCACCGTATCCGCGAAGATCCAGGCCACAGCCTCGCTCCGGTCCTCTCCCTGGAACTTCCTCTCCCGCCGCTTCGTGAAGAGCATCCTCCGGATCGCCAGCAGCACGACCAAAAGCAGCAGGAATGCCGCCAGGACCAGTCCGATCCACAGCAGCGTCTCCAGGAGCTCCAGCATGGAACTGTCGTTCACAGCAGGCTCCGCTTCCTTCGGCAGTTCCGTCTCCGGCAGCTCCGGCTGCGGCTGTTCCGGCAATTGGATGGTGCCGTTGAAAGACGGAGCGCCGTTTTCCTGACCACCGGCAGCGCCGCCGGAGCTGCCCTCCTGTCCCCCGGCGGTTTGCTCGAGCCCCGGGGTCAGCGCCATGGGGAGCCATCCGATCCCATCCACATAGACCTCCGCCCAAGCGGCGGCATGTCTGCTGTCCACCTGTATCGTGCCTCCCGCAGCCGCCATCTCAGAGGTGATGACATACCCTTCCGCATAGCGGGCAGGGATCCCAAAATAGCGCAGCGTCAGCACTGCGATGGTAGCGGCCTGATAGCTGTTATCCTCCGCCCGCCGATCCAGGAACGCCAGGACACACGCCTGGGCCTGCTCCCCGGATAGAACCTCCATGCCGCCGTACCCGGCGGCGATCTCGTCCCACTCTTTCCCCAAAGACTGCTCCACCGCTTCGGGGATCTGCATATAGTGTTCGTAGACGAAGTTCCGGTAGGCCGTCTCCGCTTTTCGGTATCCCAAAGCCTCCGGCTCCTCCGAAGCCTGGATCAACGCCTGCACTTTTTGGATCTGCTGCGCCCCGGCGCTGACCGTGGTGTACGAATAGGCACGCTGACCGTCCCCAGCCACCGCCTCGTTCAGATCCCCTACCGGGATCCAGCTCCCATTTTCCAGACTGAACGGCACATACAGATACGCACTGCAAGCCCCCAGATCCTGGATCGTGACCACATTGGTCTGATATCCCGCCACAGATGCGGCAGCGGAGAACTGCGCCGAAGGATCGAACGCCTCCAGCTCCAGCCCGTACAGCAGGTCCTCATTCTCCGCCAGGATCTGGGTGTCCAATGGGGACCACACGTCATCGTCAAATCCCGCTCCGGTGTATCCCCGCAGATACATCGCCTCCGGTGTCTCCATATCCACCAAAAGAGCCGGTTTTTCCGTTGCGGCACCCACCGGCAAACGCCGCAGATCTCCCTCCGGCAGGGTAGTATCGCCGGTCTCATAGCGATATGTATGGACGGCATCATGCAGCTGACCGCTCACCTCCGCTGCCCATTCCGCAGCCACAGACGTGCCGAGGACGGCGACGGCTCCCAGCGCCGCCCATACCGCCCAGCTGGCAAGCGCGGGCCACGCCGTTTTTTTCTTCTCCCAGCCGCTGTACGCAAGCAGCATCACCGCCAGGAACAGCAGCAGCGTCAAATATCGGACGGAAGAATCCTCGCCGAACCACACCATCGCCCAAAGCATCGCCCCCGGCAATACCACCGCCAGAACGGCTGCCCGGCTGGAGACCAGCAGACAACACACCAGCGCCGATATCCCACCGGCGGCCACAGAGAACAGCATCAGCGCGGTCGGGCGCTCCTGTGCTTCCAGCTGAGTCTGCAACGCAGGAAGCACCCGCCCAGTCCCTGCCGTCCAGGTATCCCCCAGCTGGTTCCAAAACAGGCGGATGCCCTCCAGAAGATACTGTCTGCCCAGCAGCACCAGTGCCAGCAGCAGGACCAGGACCACCGGAGCGAACCAGCTCCGCTTCCCCAGCACGGTGGATATCCCATGGGCCACGCACACCGCCCATCCGGTCACCAGCAGGACCACGCAGCCATAAAGCTCCGAAAACCCAGTCAGATCCCCGAAACCCAGGATCATGCAGCCAAACGCCAGCATCGCCGCCACCGTCCCCGGGATCCACCCGGTATCTTTTTTTCCGTCATCCACCTTAGGACGGAGCCATAAGCCCTTTCCCTCATCCCGGGTCATCGATCCGCCCTCCTTCATATCTCGATCCTTGCCAGCTGCTCCCGGTAATGCTCCGGGTCGAACACGATGGCATCATCCATCCCGCCTTCCCCACACAAAAGCATCCTGACGTTCCCAAACTGCCGCAGATCCATAGCCTCTTCACCGATCCTGGGAGCGATGTAGACCATATGGCCGCAAAGAGCATCCGGCCTGGTCTGGATCAGCAGCTCCGCGCCGGTGTCACCCATGCTTTTTCCAGCCGCCCGAAGGATCCTGGGCGCGATGCCCACCAATCCGTCCATATCCCGGATCTCATGCAGGACGCAAAGATCCCTGTCCGTGTCGTTCCAGCCCACTGTGAAGGGGATCGACTGCTCCATCAGACTTCGGCACAGGGACACCACCGTTTCCGCCTGAGCGTCGATCCCATCCGGATCCTCCCCTTCTCCCGTGCGCTCCCAAAATACCAGCACATCGTGGGTGATGGGAAGGGACGGGTCACGGACGATCAATTTATCGAATTTCCCGCTCAGCTTCCAGTGGACCTGCCGGGGGCTGTCTCCGGGCACATATTCCCGGATCTGATAGGTCTGGGTCAGATCCGGTCCCGGCCGTTCCTGGGAGTAGACATCGCTGTCTTCCGCGCTGTACGCATGGCAGACCAGCGCCACATCCATCCCAAAGGTATCCGGCTGGACCGCCAGATGGGTCACAGCGTCACACTTACACCGTACCCCGATCAAGCCAAAGATGTCATAAAGGACGACCCGCTCCACCGAACAGCGCAGCCGACCGCAATAGTCGCTGCCAACATCCAGTGAGATCATCTTTTTCTTCTTCCCCGGAAGCCAGGTCATCTCCTCAAGGTCGCTCTTCTGCCGGTCCAGCTGGTTCTCCACACAGATACGGCACCGCACCCGAAACACCGGGAAAACGCTCCCATTCCACAGAAAAATGGATAGCGTCCCTCCACTGCCTTTTCGAAGGCTGGCCGGTGCGGTAAGCGCCACACGAACCCCTTTGCGAACACGCAGACCGATCAAAAGCGAACAAAGAGGGATCGCCACCAGCAGCACCGCCATCCCAAAGGCCGCCGCGCTGCCAAAGTACAAGAAAAACCCCCATAGGATCAGCTCCAGCAAGAGCCATCCTAGTTTCATCGCGATCATAGGCTTACCCGCTTCCGTTACTTTTTGATCACCGGCATCTCTACCGACCCCAGAATAGACCGGATCAACTGTTCCGGGCTTTCCTCCATCATCCTGGCCTTGGTGGCCAGCACCAGCCGGTGGGCGCACACGTCACCGAATATCGCCGCCACATCCTCCGGGACCACGAAATCCCGGCCGTGCAGATACGCATAAGCCTTCGCCATACGGCACACCGCCAGCGCGCCACGGGGACTGATGCCCAGCTGTATGCTCTGATGCTCCCGGGTAGCCTGGGTCAGATGGGTGACATATGTATAGACCAGATCATGGACCTCCACGGCAGCAGCCTCCCGGATCAGATCCTGCAGCTGCGCCACATCCACCACAGGCTGGATCTTGTCCAGGGGGTTTTCCGAATGCCGGTCCCGCAGGATATCGATCTGGCTTTTCATATCCGGATAGCCCATGCTGATCTTGATCATGAATCGGTCCAGCTGAGAATTGGGGAGCATCTGGGTGCCTGCGGAACCGATCGGGTTCTGGGTCGCCAGCACCACGAAGGGTCTGGGCAGATCGTAAGTCTGTCCATCCACTGTCACATGGAGCTCCTCCATAGCCTCCAGCAGCGCCGACTGGGTCTTGCTGGAGGTGCGGTTGATCTCGTCCGCCAGCAGCAGATTGGTCATCACCGCACCGGGCTTATACACGAAGCTGCCGCTTTCCTTGTCATACACCGAGTAGCCGATGATATCCGATGGCACCGTATCCGACGTGAACTGCACCCGGCGGGTATCCAGCCCCAGCACCTTTGCAAAGGCCATGGCGGTGGTAGTCTTCCCCACCCCAGGCACATCCTCCATCAGCACATGACCACCGGCCAGCACTGCCATCAGGATCTTTTCTACCGTTTCACGCTTACCCACAACGACCTTCTCGATCTGCTGCAGGATCCTATCGATTTTCTGATCCATATCCATTCCCTCCAAAATGATCCTCTTCTGTAATATCCGATCAACGCTGCATTACCGTAAATCATCGTTTAGCGCACTAAGCGCCGCAGGCGTATCCCTTCCCCCGGGGGGAAGGTGCCCCAGTGCGCACACTGGGGCGGAAGGGGAATGCGGGCGGCGACGATATGATTTTGGGGCGGTATAGACCTAGATCATCGTTCAGCGTTTCAGCAAGTCTGATAGTTTTTCTGAACTTTTATGTTACTGCCCACATTCCCCTTCCGACCTCGCTACGCTCGGCCACCTTCCCCCCGGGGGAAGGCCTTGCGCCTACGGCGCATAGCACTCTCAACGATAATTTCCATTTCTATCGACATCCCTAGTCCGGAGGAGCCGATCCGGTCGACTCCTCCTCATCAGGCTCCTCCTCACCGCAAACGGTGCAGACCCCCTCCTCATAGCAATGGTGTTCCTGGAAGTACCCCTCGCATATGAGATCCAGACCGCATCCATCGCAATGATACACGATCCTCTCACAGGTAGCTTCCTCCACCGTCAGCGTTCCGGCGCATTCCACATCCCAATCGTGGAGCACACCACAGACACCGCAGGCATAGTCCTCCCATTCCTCATCGTAAACGTACTGATGCTCGCCCCGGTCCATCTCCTCGCCACAGGTGGAGCATTTCCGATAATGCTCCCGGTCCGTGTAATTCCACCGGCTGTCCAGCGTGTGTCCCTTGGCAGGAGCCTGCTCCTCCCGGGTCATGGCACAGACCGTGCAGTAGACCGTCCTGGTACCCGCTTCGGTGCAGGTAGCCGTGTTGCTGCCTGCCACCTCCCGCCAGGTGTGGCTTTCTTCCACGCCGCAGCCCGTGCAGCTGTGGGCCTCATCCGTGCATCCCCAGGTATGCTCCTCCGGATCGCCGATGGTGGTCCGGCAGACGTTGCAGTAAAGGATATGGGTCCCATCCTCCAGATCCAAATAAAGCGTATCCTCATGGGCACAGTCCTCCACCATCCCGCAGCAATGACAAACATAGCTGACAGAGCCGTCAGCGTTCTCCACATATTCCATCCGATGCTCAATGGTGAAGGTGCCGTTCACCGCGCTGACGCAGTAGCCGATGGAGTTACCATATCCCTGGGTGCCGCCGCCCACATCCCAGCCGTAGGCCAGGGTGTAGCGCAGCACCAGCACACTGCCGTCGCTGAGGTAGTAATCCGACATAGAAAGTCCGGGATAGGTCGTGCCGTCCACGCTGAACAGCCATCCAGATCCACTGGTGTAGTCGAACTCGCCATAAGTACCATCCGTCCCGCCGCTTTTGTTCAGGCCATTGCGGTAGATACACCGCCACAGAGTCGCCAGCCCCGTCCCCTTGCCATAGTAGCTGTCGATGGCGCTGAGGATCTCTTCTTCGTTGGATCCATACTCGCTCCAACTGCTGGCGCTGAGGGTATCCGCGCTGTAGCCTGTGGACAGGCTCTGCAAATAAAAGCTATCATCCAGCGTGCCGGAGTAGCTGCCGTTCCAGCCCAGAGGATCTTCCGCCGCGCCAAAGGGCTCGCCCACATCCATGCCCAGCACCGCTTTGGCCACCACATAGGAGATCGGCTCATCCGCCAGTACATCATAGCGAAGGGTCTCCACGACCCCCAGGCCCAAAACGCTCAGATCGATGTAGATCGTAGCGGTGCCGATCCTTTGGCCCGCCTGATTGCGCTGACCATTCAGCGTCAGGGTCAGCTCGCCAAAGTTTCCCAGCGCGTCCTCCGCGTAAATGTGGAGGGTATGGGTATTGGTGTCCCCCACCGAGGGGTTTTCCGGATGCAGGATATACTCCGACGCGGAGCCGGAAGAGCTGACATAGCCGACCTGCTCCCCATCCAGGGTAACGATCAGCTTGGTATCCGTACCATTGGCAGGGATGTAGCTGATCACATCCCCGTTTTCATCCTCGCTCCAGGCGTTGACGCGCAGATTGATGTCCGTCTCATTGGTCACCGTCTGCCCATCCACCAGGTTGGTGGTGATCTTGATGCGGTCTTCACCTCTGTGCTTATAGGGGATGTTGATCTTGAATCCATAGACCGTACCATCCCCGTCCTGGGCCGTGACCGTGAAGGAATTCTCCCCCGTGGCCCCATCCTCCAGCAGCAGCGCGATCTGGTCCACGCTTTCCAGCGTGACCGTCCTTCCGCTTCCTGACTGATAGCAGGTGACAGAGGTGATGGAAACATCGGATGCATCCCCGCCCACGATGGACATCTCATAAGAGAGGAGCCCATCCGTCAGCTGATCGTCGTAGATCTCTTCGGCGGTGACGGATCTTCCGTTCTCACAGCTGACCGTACGCGCTTCCCCATCCACCGTATATGTCATCTGCAGGCGGGCATCCATCACATAACGCAGCCGGATCTGGAAGGACAGCTGTTCCCCGTTCACCAGGACGGCAACGCTGATCGTATAGGTATTGGAGCTGTACCCCTCCGGCAAGGTCACCGGAAGAGCACCCTCCTGTTCCAGCGTACCACTCTCCGAGGCTTCCGAAGTGTATGTGATGCTCAGGATCCGGGCGTTGCCGCTGCTGGCTCCTTCCAGAGCGATCTCATACTTCACCGCCCCGGCAGACAGCTGATCGTTTTTCACGTTCGTGGAAACGCTCCCTCCCGGCTGACAGATCATGGTCCTTCGGGTCATCCCCTTCTCCAGCCAGACGAAGGACAACTGGATATCCAGCGCCTCCACGAAGTCTATCGTGAAGTGATAGAAGATCGTCTGGATATCCCCATCCTCATCCCTTCGTTCCACGGTAAAGGTCAGGTGATATCTTTCTTCATCCGAACCATCCGCGCAGCGCAGGATCAAAGATCCCGTGTCCACATCCAGTGTCCCCGTTTCTCCGGAGTCCGTAGAGTATTCGCCGCTGACGATCCTGGCATCATCGGCCAAAGCCCCCGTCAGCCGCAGGGAATACGCCAACGTGTTTTCCAGGATCTCGTTGCTTTCCACCGTCCTTCTCACTGTAGCGTTGGCCGGGCAGACCAACGTGCTGCCGGAGCCATCCGCTTTCCGCCACTCCAACCCCAATTCCAGATCCAGATCGTACCGGCAGTGCAGCACATAGGCAAAGGTAAGCTCCTGCTCCACCAGTGTCCCCTGGGGATCTGTCTTTTGGTACGACGCACGGACCTGGAAGGTGTAGTCACGCTGACCGCCTTCCGGCAGAACGATCGTGACCTCTCCACTGTCAGAGACTGTCGTGTACCGACCATCCCCTTCTTTCACTGCCACGGCAGTGATCCGAACATAGTCCGCCTCTTCTCCCGCCACCGAGAACCGGTATTTCAAAACATCATCCACCAGCTGGGCCGTGTTCACATTGGCAGCGACCGTACCGGAGGGCTGGCAAAGGATATCCTTCGGCTGCGTCCCATATTTGTACCAGGTCAGCACTGCCGCCAGATCCACCAGCACCACATCGCCGCCTTCTCCGCCCTGGATCCCATCGTCGTTCCCCACATCTCCGTCACCGGGATCCGGCTCCGTCCCATCCGGCTCTGTCCCATCAGGGATCGTCTCATCGGGCACTACGTCCCCAGTCCCCGGCTCCTCAGGTCCCGTCTCCTCGGGCTCCGTCTCCTCAGGCTCCTTCTCCTCCGGCTCCGTCTCCTCGGGTTCCGTCTCCTCCGGTTCCGTCTCCCCAGGCTCCGTCTCTTCCGGCTCCGTCTCTTCCGGTTCCGTCTCCTCAGGCTCCGTCTCTTCAGGCTCCGTCTCTTCCGGCTCCGTCTCCTCAGGCTCCGTCTCCTCGGGCTCCGTCTCTTCCGGCTCTGTCTCCTCAGGCTCCGTCTCCTCAGGCTCCGTCTCTTTCGGCTCCGTCTCCTCAGGCTCCGTCT
>JAFTKE010000204.1 GCA_017456045.1 Oscillospiraceae bacterium | reverse complement strand
TGACCGCCGCACTGCAGCAGAGCGATGGCTTCCGGGTCGTGGGGACGGCCAATGATGGGGAGCGGGCACTTCGGGCGTTGGGGGAGCAGAAAGTCGACGTCCTGGTGCTGGATCTGATGCTGCCGAAGCGGGATGGTATCAGCGTGCTGAAAAGCCTGGCGTCCATGGATCCTAAGCCCGCGATCATGGCTACATCCGGTTTCATCACGGATTACGTCGCCAGATCCGCCACGGAGCTGGGGGTGCAGTATCTGATCCTGAAGCCCTGCGACATCACTGCACTGGTGGAGCGGATCGAGGAGGTCCGCAGCAGCATGGTGGCACGGCACAGCAACATCCGCCGGTTGGATATGGCCGGGATCGAGACCATGGTCACCAACATCATCCATGAGATCGGAGTACCTGCCCATATCAAGGGGTATCAATATCTCAGAGAGGCGATCATCATCGCCGTCAATGACATGGACGTGATCAACGCGATCACCAAGGTGCTGTATCCCAGGGTCGCCAAGACCTTCGGCACCACGCCCTCCCGGGTGGAGCGGGCCATCCGGCATGCCATCGAGGTGGCTTGGGATCGGGGAGATCTGGATACGCTGCAGCGGTTCTTTGGGTACACCGTTTCCAACACCAAGGGCAAGCCCACCAATAGTGAGTTCATCGCACTGATCGCGGATAAATTGCAATTGCAGATGCGTAACGCGGAGGCGGCGCAGTATTGAGGACGATGTTTCGCCCCGGGCCGAATGGTCCGGGGCGATGTGTCATTTGGGTCACATGATGGTGCCGTCGGGGTGGAAGAGGGGGAGCTTTTCCAGGTAGATCAGGTCCTCTCTGTCCTGGGCATCGCCCTCGGCCAGGATCGCCATGCGGCCACAGACGGTGCCGCCGGCCTTTTCCACCAGGACTTCCAGGGCTGACAGGCTCTCGCCGGTGGAGATCACGTCGTCCACCAGCAGGATCTTCTTGCCCTTCATCAGGGCGGCATCGGCACCGTCTAAGTACAGCTTCTGCTCCTTGGCGGTGGTGATGGACTGGACCGTCACCTCGAACAGGTCCTTCATATACAGCTTGGGAGCCTTCCGGGCCAGGATGTACTTCTTGTCTCCGGCCTGGCGGGCCATCTCGTGGGCCAGGGGGATGCCCTTGGCTTCGGCGGTGAGGATGTAGTCGTAGGCAGGGGCCTTGGCCAGCAGATCCCGGGCGCAGGCGCAGGTCAGCTCCGGGTCGCCGAAGATCACGAAGCCGGCGATGTACAGGGAATCGGTGACTTTGCAGATCGGCAGGTCCCGCTGCAGGCCTGCCACGGTCATGGTATAGTACATTGGAAGTTCTCTCCTTTATAAATATCTCTGCCCCGATCATACAAGATCGGGGCAGGAATGTCAAGTATGCAGATCGTGACGGTCCACCGTGGGCTTGGGGCGGATGTCGCCTGCCGCGGTCAGAGCCATCTTGGTGAGCATGGGGCCCACCAGCTCATAGATCAGTACGGAGAACAGCACGATATTGCGCATCACGACACCGGCAGCGCCGAATTCGGCGGCTACCGTCACGGACATGCCCAGGGCTACGCCAGCCTGGGGCAGGAGGGTGATGCCCAGGTATTTACAGATGCTTTCCTGGCATTTCATGAACCGGGCGCTGACGCTGGCACCCAGGATCTTACCGGCGGAGCGGGCCAGGATGTACATCACGCCGATGCCCACCACTGCCAGGTCCGCGAAGACCCGCAGATCCAGCTCCGCACCGGAGATCACGAAGAACAGCACGTACACCGGGCCGGTCCAGCGCTCGGTCTTATGCATGATCTCCTCGGAGAAATCGCACAGGTTGCAGAAGATCGTGCCGCACATCATGCACACCAGCAGCGACGAGAAGCCCACATGGGCGGGGCCGATGTCGAAGTGGAGCTTGCTCAGGCCGGCGCACAGGGCAACGAAGGCGATCGCCAGGCTCAGACGCTTGGAATTGGAATTGAAATATTTCTCCACCAGGCTGAAGATCCAGCCCAGGACCGCGCCCAGCAGCAGCGATCCCATGATCTCGATGGTGGGATCCACCAGCAGCGACCAAACGCTGAGCTGACCGCCGATCAGGGCCTTGGCGATGCCCTTGGATACGGCGAACACCACCAGGCCTACCGCGTCGTCCAGGGCCACGATGGGCATGAGGATGTCCGTCAGGGGACCCTTGGCCTTGTATTGGTTGACCACCATCAGCGTCGCCGCCGGTGCGGTGGCGGTGGCGATGGCACCCAGGATCAGGCAGGTGGAGATCGGCAGCTTATCGCCCAGGACGAAATGAAGGCCGATCAGGGCCACGTCCACCAGGACCGTGGCGGAGAGAGCCTGGAACACGGCGATCACCGTTGCCTGGCGGCCGATCTTACGAAGGGCGGATACCCGGAACTCGCTGCCGATGGAGAAAGCGATGAAGCCCAGGGCCGCGTCGCACACCAGGCCCATCTGCTCTACGAACTCGAAACTATCGAAGCCCAGGCCGGGTACGCCCAGACGGCCCAGCACCAGGGGGCCGACCAGCAGGCCAGCCACCAGGTAGCTGGTCACGTCCGGCAGGTTCAGCCGGGAGGTGAGCCGGGACAGCAGCAGCCCGGCGAACATGGCGATGCCGATCGCCAATAAGTATTCCATATAACGACGCCTCTTTTCTGATCATAGACGCCCCTTATTATACCGCTTTCTACCGCCGTTTCAAGCCATGTTTTGCACAAAAAATCCGCAGTTTTTCCCACTTCTAATGGGCAAAAAGAAAACACGCCACCGCTTGCGGCGGTGGCGTGCTTCCTGCGAAAGGGATTAGGAAAGAAGAGAGGTAGAAAAGAGGTTCTACGGAGGTGAAAGGATACGGCTCACGGCTTCCGCATCCTTTCTGATGACATCATAATCCGGGGAGATGAACGGGAAATGACGCGATTGAAAACAAAAATGGACGAAATTGTGAACGTTTTCTCAAATCAGGATCTCTCCTCTTGAAAATTAGATGGGATATGGTATCATTGGTATGGATCGAATCGACTGAAAGGAGTGATCTATTATGATGGATCTCATCAAAAGCTGGCTGATCGGTTTCCTCAGCAGCGCAGCGTACAAGGTCATCCCCTTCGTGATCGTCTTGGTGGTGGGCGTGATCGTCATCAAGATCATCATGAGCATCCTGGACAAGACCCTGAAAAAGATCAACATGGAGAAGGCTGCCTATTCCTTGATCCGCAGCGTGGTCCGCACAGTGCTGTATCTGCTGCTGGGCCTGATCGCCGCGTCCCGGCTGGGCTTCGACGTCACCGGCATCATCGCCCTGGCCAGTGTGCTGACATTGGCGGTCTCCTTGTCTGTGCAGGATCTGCTGACCAACCTGATCGGCGGATTCACGCTGCTCTACACCAAGCCCTTCCGCTCCGGTGATTTCGTGGAGATCGCTGGGCAGTCCGGCACGGTGGAGGAGATCGGCATGACCTACACCAAGCTGGTCACCGCTGACAACAAGGTGATCTCTATCCCCAACCGCTCTGTGGTGGCGGCGGATATCACCAACTTCTCTGTCACCGGCACCCGTCGGGTGGACATCTCCATCTCCGCTTCCTATGACGCACCTGCCGAGAAGGTGATCGCGGCGCTGTATGAGGCTGGGAAGGTGGATGGCGCGCTGGCGGATCCCGCACCCTTCGCCGCTGTGGACAAGTATGGCGACCACGCGGTGGGCTATGTCCTGCGGGTATGGTCTAAGACCGAGGACTACTGGGACGTGTATTTCGCCGTCAATGAGAAGATCCGCCGCACCTTTGCGGAGAACGGCGTCTCTATGACTTATCCCCATCTGAACGTGCATCTGGACAAGTGATCTGATGACCTGAAAAGGCCTTCCTGCGAACGTCGTTTCGCAGGAAGGCCTTGTTTTTTGATGCGATCAGGAAAGGAGCAGCTGCTGGGGCCTTTTGCGCCTTTGGCGCATGATCTTGTTTCACAAGATCACCGGGAGGGCGGTGCGTCGCGCAGCGGGCCTTCCAAAAGTGTGCGAAGCACACTTTTGGTGATCAGCGTAGCTGATCACACACCCCTCCGAGCCGCCTTCGGCGGCCCACCTCCCCTTTGAGGGGAGGCTTGAGATACGTACCTTTCCTTAACTAAGTGACATTGGTCTGCGCACTGGCGCGGCATGACATGTTTGTGCATACTGTCCTTGATGAGACAGCCCCGGTGGGCATTTGGTCAGGCGATCGGAGGGAGACTGTCCAGGTAGGTCTGGACTTCCTGGAGACCGTCGCCGATGATCGCCATGGTGCGGTCGAAAGAGGCTTCGGCTTTCGTCAGGGTCCACTCGTCCAGGACAAGGGTGGTGGACCAGTCGGTCACGTCCTGGTCCAGGGGCAGGATGTCGTAGGGGGTGGTGCCGGTGTAGAAGTTGATCCACAGGGGCAGGGCTTCCACTTCCTCCACCCGGACGGTGCCGTCGGAATACTTGGCGAAGGAGAAGCTGAACAGGATGCCGTCCTCGGTGTGGGCAGTGTGGACGTAGGAGATGTTGCCCAGCTTTTGGTTGGACAGGGCGTTGCCGGTGGAGTAGAGGCACACCGTCTTATGCTCCGGGTCTGTCTGGCTCGTCAGCAGGTCGATCGGCTGGATCACGTGGGGATGGCCGCCTACGATCACGTCTACGCCCAGGTCACAGGCTGCCTGGGCCATGGCTTCCTGCTGGGAGTTCTGCTCCAGCTGGTATTCTTCGCCCCAATGGATGTACAGTACGATCGCTTCGGCCCCGTCGGCTTCCATGTCGGCGATGTCCTGGGCCAGGTCACGGGTGAAGGAGGCCACGTCGTCCTTCATGAAGGTGTTGATCAGGTCCTTCTCGTTCTCCTTCAGGTCAGCACCGCCGTTGAGGGAAACGCCATAGGGATCGGCGTTGGTCTCGTAGGTGTAGCAGATCATGCCGATCTGGATGCCGTCGATCTCCTTGATGAGATAGTCGGGCACGTCCAGGCTGGTCTTGGTGCCGATATGGTCCAGGCCATGTTCCTCGATCACCTGCTGGGTACGGAAGAAGCCAAGGGACAGGGTGTCGTAGGTGTGGTTGTTGGCCGTCAGGAGCATATCGAAGCCTACCTCCTTCAGGGAGGGCACGATGCCGTCGGGGCAATTGAAGTTGGGGAAGCCGTGGTATTCATAGCCACCGTCCAGACCTGCCAGAGTGGTCTCCAGGTTGGCGACCGCATAGTCGGCAGACTCGATATAGGGCTGCAGGTAGGGGAAGTAGCCGGTGAAGTCATAGGTGCCATCCCCCTGGGCGCCGGGGCGGATGCAGGGCAGGTGCATCAGCATATCGCCGGTGGCGCTGATGGTGGCAGAGCCGGTCTGGGTCACGGGCGGTTCGGTGGTGGGGACGGTGGGCTCGGTGGTCGGTTCGGTGGTGGGGTCCGGCTTGGTCTGCTGGATGATCCCGGTGGGCTCCGTAGAGGGGGCAGGCTCCTCACTGGGGCCGGAGCAGCTGACGGCCAGGGCGATGATGCCCAGGATCAGAAGTACCACCACCAGCCAGAAGATGATCGCGGTGGGGTTGATCCGGCGGCGCCGTCTCCTGCGACGGCGGGGCGGGTAGGGGTGGGAGTTCTCTTGTGGCATGGTCTATCTCTCCTTTTGGAAATGCTCCTGTAGGGGAGGGGCTTGCCTCTCCCTAAATGTTGCTATCATAGAGCTGCGGATCTGAGGGAGGGTCAAGACCCTCCCCTACAGATACGGGTATCAGGTGTCCAGCAGGTAGTGGACGGAGCGGACTTCTTTGCCGCCTTGGCAGTAGATCCGGGGGACGCGGCGGCTGATGCCGCAGACGAATTCATAGTTGAAGCTGTTTGCCGCGGCGGCGATCGCTTCCATGGTGATCTCCTCTTCCCCGTCCCGGCCCACAAGGGTCACCGGGTCGTCCAGGTGGACGTCGGGGATGTGCGTCACGTCTACCATCATCTGGTCCATGCAGATCCGGCCCAGGATCGGGGCCCGCTTGCCGTGGATCAGGACGTAGAATCTCCCGGACAGGCTCCTGCGGTAGCCGTCGGCGTAGCCTACCGGGACGGTGGCCACCAGGGTGGGGCGGTCGGTGACGTAGGTGCCGCCGTAGGATACCTCCCGGCCGGGGGGGAGCAGCTTCACATGGGTCACCCGGCTGAGCCATTGAAGAGCCGGCTTCAGGGGGAGCAGCTGGGGATCCACTTCGGCGCTGGGGTACAGGCCGTAGGTGACGATGCCGGAGCGGACCAGGTCGTAGTGGTCCGAGAAGTTCATGAGACCGGCGGAATTGTCCTGGTGGCGGATGGGGATATGGATATCCCGGGCTGCCAGCAGGGCAAGGAAGTCTTCGAATCGCTGGGCTTGGGCCTTGGCTCGGCTCAGGTCGGCGCAGTCAGCGGTGGCGTAGTGGGTGAAGATGCCCTCGGCGGTGATCCCGGGGAGGGCCATGATCTGCTGGCATACGTCGGCAGCTTCTTCTGTGGGCTGGAAGCCGATCCGGCTCATACCGGTGTCCACGGCAAAGTGGAAGGGGGCGGTCTTGCCCTGCCTCATGGCTTCCTGGGACAATGCCACCGCGTCATCATGATGGAAGATGGTGGGGCGGATGTCTTCCCGGACGCAGTGGGGGAAGGCAGAAGTGGGGGTGCGGCCAAGGATCAGGATCGGTCTCCGGAGACCTGCTTGCCGCAGCTCCAGAGCTTCCAGGATGGAGGAGACGCCGAAGAAGGCGCATTTATCCTGGAGGTGCCGGGCCACCTGGACTGCCCCGTGGCCGTAGGCATCGGCCTTCACGATCGCCATGACGTCCACGCCGGTCTTTTGACGCACTGCGTCGAAATTGGCGGCGATGGTGTCCAGGTCGATCTTTACATAGGTACTGTCGAAGTTCAAGATGGATCAACTCCAAATGTATGTTACCTTACATTATAGCACGGTTCGGGGGGATCGTAAAGGATTTGGGGGCATATCTGTGGGGGCGGTTCGAATGGGTGGGGCTGGGATCATCGTATCGCATACAAACAAGACCAATGTAGTACATCGTTAACACGCTTTCGGGAGGGTCAGTGACCCTCCCCTACATTGGTGGCGTTTTTCGTGGACGAAACGATGTTTTGGTCGGAGTCAGAATTTTCGTTGGATGGTTTGGATGCCGGGGCCAAGGT
>JAFTKE010000203.1 GCA_017456045.1 Oscillospiraceae bacterium | reverse complement strand
TGCCGCCTTTGCGGACTAGCATTTCAAAACGGTGAAGTTTTCGTTTTCCAAATCTACAGCCACCAGATCTGCGATCTCTGTTTCGTCATCAACGATCATTATCCTTTCTTGCATGATATCTGTCTGCCTCTTTTCTCCCATGTGTTTGATAAGATGTATTATATCAGAATATTCGACTGTTTTCATCAAGTTTTCATTAGAGATCCTTAAGATTCTACTAAGGGTCGATCCATAAGGCTTTTGTCGAATATGAAAATAAGTTGCCGACCGTGACAAGATCCGACAGGATCTGCGTTTAAGTCGATGTATAATGGCTATGGATCTTCCGTAAAGCGCGGGGGTCCGAAACGCTGCGTTTGGGGAGACGTATGTGTGCGCCTGCACCGGTGATGCTTTAAAGGAGAGACATCGGTGCAGGCGCAGTGTTTTTCAGGAAAGATAGTGATGGAGCATAATGTTAAAAAACGACAACTTTCTAACGAAAGTTGATGTATTTGTGGTCGGAGTGTAATTATGAGGTTTCAAAAACCGGATCGATATGATTTCTGTCCACACCCACAAGGGTGCGTCCAGAACCAAAGGATCCTCCCACGACCTAAGAAACAGTCCGCCGGACTGTTTCTTGCTCTCACTTCGTTCGGGCCGGTCTATCGAATCCCGTCACACCAATAAAAAATCTGGGACCCGCAGAAGCGGATCCCAGATTTTTGGTCGCCCTGTGTTGCGTTTATACGAACCTCGGAGGAGGGAATCTCGTCGATGTCGAAGGGGATATCGACGGATTTTTTTGTGTTGCCTAGGTTGAAGATGAATTTTACACGGTCATCGTATACGTAGGCACGGACCAGGAAGGTGTCGATGAGGGCTTCCTGGTAGTCTTTGCTGGTCACATCGCCGCCTTGGAACATTTCCAGGGTGGCGATGATCTCTTTTCGGGTGAGGCGTTCTTCAGCTTCGGCTTCTGCGGCTGCGATCAGGCGGGTCAGGTCCCGGTGCTGGGTCTCCAGTTCGGTCAGGCGGGCTTGGGTGGTCGCGGAGAAGATGCCGGCTTCGATCGCTTTGACCAAGTTGGAAAGGCTGCGGTCTGTGTCAGCGAGGCGTCGCTTTAGGGAGTCGAGCTCGTTGCTGTTGGAATAACGGCGTTGGTGTTCCATGGCGGCATCCGCCAGGGCTTGGATGGCGGTATCGGTGAGCATGGTATCTCGGAGGGCTGTGGCCACGAAACGCTCGATATCGTCTCGGCGGAGGTTCTTTTTGGTGCAGCTGGCGTGGTCCTCCCGGCGGCCTTTGCAGGTGTAGTAGAAGTGGGGGGCGGTGGTATGGCTGGTTCCGGAGACACCGATCATCGGGCTTTTACAATGGCCGCAGTATAGCTTGCCGGTGAGTAGGTAGGTGCCGTTATCCCGACGGCGTTTCTGGGGCGTGGTGCCGGTGGGGTCGCGCCGGGCGTTGGGCTTCAGATGGAGGATACATTGGACGGTATCGAAGAGGTCGCGGGGGATGATCTGGGGGATACCGCCGGGGATGCGGATGTCACGGTAGAGGTAGACGCCGGTATAGCGCTCGTTGCTGAGGATCTGATTGAAACTGGAGCGGTTCCAGGGCTTGCCTTTCTTGGTGGTGATGCCTCTGCGGTTCAGGTCTGCGATGATGTCCGACAGCTTCTCCTGTTCTTTGACCCGGCGGAAGATCTCCCGGACGATCTCGGCCTCTGGTTCACTGATCTGATAGCGACTGTCGGGGCCTTTGGCATAGCCCAGAGGGAGGGCTCCATTGACCAGGCATTTTCTGGCGTTGTCCTCGTGGCCGCGCTGGACCTTGCGGGACAGCTCTTTGGAATAGTATTCTGCCAGACCCTCCAGCATGGACTCCATGAGGATACCGGTGGGATCGTCGGAGATGTTTTCCATAGCGGAAAGGACCTTGACACCACACGACTTTAACTGGCGCTTGTAGACGGCGCTGTCGTAGCGGTCTCTGGCGAAGCGGTCGAGGGTGTAAACGATCACATAATCCCATCCGCATTTCTTCGCGTCCTGGATCATCCGCTGGAATCCGGGGCGCTTGTCGTTGGTACCAGTGAGGGCACGGTCTTCGTAGGTATCGACGATCTGGATGCTGTGGCGGTCGGCGAAGCTGCGGCAGGCCCGGAGCTGCTGCTCGATCGACACGTCCCGCTGGGAGTGGCTGGAGTAGCGGGCGTAGATGACGGCGGTGGAGGTGATGTTATCGTTCATGGTTCATCACCAGGGCTTTCTATGTTGGACTTGTGGCCATATATATCTGCGACGATTCTGTCGCGCAATCGTTTTTCAGCATCTGTTAATTCATAAGGGCGTTGACGCTGTTCTGCCTCCCAAGCTTCCAGTTTGCTGTGGGGGACTCGGACGAGCATACCATCGACGGATTCCATGAGATAGGTGGGTTCTTCGCTTTGATCTTCGATTCCGTCTTGGGCGCGATTTGTGTCATGGCGTTTAGGTTCACGTTTTGAGATAAAACGGAACAAACGATAGGCGAGCCAAGAACCCAGCAATACAAGAGGTATGTCTGTGATGGTTGTATCGTGGAAAGATGCGGTGATGCCGAGGAAGAAGAGGATTTTAAGCAAAATAGTTTGAACGATGGAGGAAATAGGGCGGACGATCATCCCCAGCGTAAACAGGACGCCAGTCATATAGATCAGGAGACCATTATCTTTTCGCCTGCGGATGACGCCGATCACGATCAGGGCGGGAGGGACCAGCAGTAAAATACAAAGGACTGCAAGAACAACATATTCCAATAGGATCACTCCTCGGGTCGTATAGATATTCCTGGATCATCCAGTGCGATGCACTTGTCGGATCTGCATATAATATGCGGTGCGGAGGTGCATCAGATGGAATTTAGAGAGTATAGAAATTCGAGGGATCTGGCGTGGCGGGTGTTGATCAATGAAGGGGTCACGGAGCTGCCGGTGCGGGTGGTGAAGTTGTGCGAGGGGATGGGGATCAGGGTGCGGTATGGAGATCCCGGGGAATATGGGGACGGGCGGTCGGCGATCCTGGGTGGAGAGCCCTGGATCTTCGTGTCGGACCAATGCGCCGTTCCTCGGCAGCGGTTCACGGTGGCCCATGAGCTGGGGCATATCCTGCTGGGGCACACCGGGAGGTATCGGCTGGTGAACCGGGAGCCAGATCCGAAGGATGATCCCATCGAGCAAGCCGCCAATGTGTTCGCGTCCCGGCTGCTGGCCCCGGCCTGCGTGCTGTGGGCGCTGGATGCCAGGACACCGGAGCAGATCGCCGAACTATGCCAGATCAGCTATAAGGCGGCTGTGGTCCGGGCGGAGCGGATGGCGGAGCTTTACCAGAGGGGAAGGTTTTTAACGTCCCCTCTGGAGCGGCTCGTTTATCAGCAGTTCTTGCCTTTCATCCAGAGCAAGCGGTCATAGATCCTCGGGGACCTTGGGGGCTGCATCCCAGCGCGCCTTCAAATCTGCCGCCTCTTCTTCGGAGAGGCGGCGTTCCTCGTGGGAGCCGTCCCGGCCTGCCATGCGGAGGGTCAGCCGTGGGCCGTCGAGGATGCCTTGGGCGTAGGCGATGACAGCTTCTTGTTGCTCCGGGGTCAATTTGAAAAAAACATCACGGAGCCGGAGCAGCCTTTCGCTTACTGGAGCAAGCGGATCATCGGTGAAGGCTCCTGGCAGATCATCTTCTGCTGACAGATCGATCGGCATATCGTCGACTTTCTCGAAAAGTTCCATGACGGTGATCCCCATTCCTTTTGCCAGTTTCTTCAGGAGCGGAATGGTGGGAGTTAAGGGCTTCTTTGTTGCTGGGTTCATCCCTTTCTCTAGCATGGAGATGTATCCGTTCGATAGACTACACGCGGATGCGAATTGTCGTTGGGATAGGTCGTGCGATTCTCGGTATTGGGTGATAAGCTCTCCTAATTTCATTGGTGCGACCTCCTGATTTTGTCAAATCTATTTTACATCACGACGTATCCATGTGTCAATGGGGGGGTGTAAAATTCATTAAACAAATTTTGCTTAACCTACTTGACATATGATGCGACACAGTGTAAGATGTATGTGTAATCCATTAAACACCCAATCAACAGAGAGGACGGAGGCGAGAATATGGGATACAGGATCAAGGAAAAACGAAAGGCGATGAAGATGACCCAGACGGAGCTTGCAGTCAAAAGTGGGGTCAGCAGAGCGACGATCTCTGGCTTGGAGAATGGTACGTTAAGGGCCACGTCCAGCACGACGCTCCTGAAGTTGGCCCGGGCATTGGAAACGACTGTGGACCAAATTTTTTTTCAGGAAGCTGTTTAACGTATTAAGCATACGAGACGAAGAGTAGTGTGGGAGGGATACGATTTGCTATTTCGCAGACTGGACCAAATCCAAGCGACCGAAGAGGAAGTGACTCTGCTCTATTTGTTCAGATGCTTAGATGAGCGCGGAAAAAGTTTGGTCATGAATATGGCCACTTTTGTGTACTCGCAGATGACCAGGCCGGAGATATTGAACGAATATAGAAAAACGGTTCGGACGGATAGGGAGGAGTGAATGATATGGTGGAGGATGGATTTGGGGTCTTGACGGTGGCGATCCCTGAGAAGGGGGCGGAGCTGGTGGTGCCGAAGGATCCCTTTGGGGGCGTTGGCGCGGAGGCTACGATCGAGGCTATGGATGAGTATAGCCGGTGGGAGATCGGGCGGAAGACCTATTTGTTCGCGAAGGCGTGTATGCGCGATCCTGTGCTGCGGGCGAAGATCAAGGCCCGGGCGGCAGAGCTGGAGGCGGAGGAGTTGGCGGCGACTGCGGCGGGGTAAAGAGAGGACCCCTCAGTCGGCTGCGCCGACAGCTCCCCTAAAAGGGGAGCCTTTAGAAAACGGGTCCCCACGGTCGCAAGCTCCCTCGGGACGACAGGGGGTTATTGGGCTGGGTGTCACTGACTGGGGGATCGCCACACCAGCGTGCGCGCTGGTTCGCGATGACATGATTATCCTTATAGTCTCCCAAGAAAATGGAGTTTCCCAAATGATTGGGAGAGGGTGCCGTCTTTTGGGCGGCGATATGCCGGTGTGGTTTAGTGGCAGAATGCCAGCTTCCCAAGCTGGAGGGGCGGGTCCGATCCCCGTCACCGGCTCCATGGCCCCTAGTGAGACGGGGGCCGGGTTTCTTCCTTTCATATTGACGGCCCGGAAAGACGGGAAGTGCCTGGGGGAGTGGGGGTAACCTTCCCTAGGGGCGGTCGCTGAAGGGGGGCGGACGAGCAATGATAAGCCCCTACGAATGCGATGTTGGCGGCCCGGAGAGACGGGAAGTGCCCTGCAGGTCTGGTCGGCCTGCAGGGGGCGATGAAAGCAGATATAGAGATATGAGATATAAGTTATGAGATATGAGGTAGATGATCATGGATGTGATCGGGCAGATAGTGCCGGATCCGGATGGGCAGTTTCGGTTGCGCCGGTGCCGGTGTAGGCATGAGGACGTGCGGTATTTACGTGTCAGGGCGGAGGATGGTTCGGAGCCTTGGGTGGTGCGGTGCTTTGGGTGCGGCGCTACCGGGGCGGCGAAGATGATCCGCCATGACGCGCAGATATATTGGAACCACGAAATGGCTGAGAAGCCGAAAAGGAGGAACGTTTCATGAACGAAAACAAGGGATTCGCGGTGGACCTGGTGCATCAGATCCATGGCGGAGACGCAGAGGACCGGGTGGAGATCCGGCTGGTGAAGGAGGCCGGGAGCCGTGAGTATCAGCGGCACATCAGCGCGGAGCCTGGGGCAGCTGCTTTGACCGGAGTCGCTGTGCTGATCCTGGATCTGGCACGGGAGATGAAGGTGTCGGTGGATGAGGTGCTGGGCATCCTGGCGGTGTTGCTGTGGAAAAGGAGCGAGCGGGGCGATGCGAATGGAGGGGACGACGTATGAGCAAGGGCAAGATGAATGGCGAAGTGGTCATTAAGATCCAGCCCCAAAGCGAGGGTTGCCGTGACGGTGAAGTGGGGTACGCATGCAGTGGGCATGCGGACCTGAAGGACATGGATCAGAGCGGGAGGATGGCGCTGTTTCGGTCGTTCCTTCAGATGCTGGAGATCTCCGATACGGAAGCGGTCGTTTTTTTTGGCGATCGGTGCGTCGGGCGGCATGCGGTCTGAGAGGGTTAGCATCAATGCGAAATAGCTTCAATACTCTGACGAAGCTCAATTTTGAGCTGCGGGATGGTCAGGTCAAGTGGGACACTCGGCAGCATGAGGCGATACAGAGGATCGAGGTCCGGGAGGAGAACGCGCAGCTGAGACAGCAGAAGCGGGAGCGGGTCGTGGCGATGCTGGATGGTGCGCTGCTGTGCGCCTGCGTGATGAGTTGGCTGGTGATCGGGCTGTGCTGGCTGATGGGATAAGGAGAAGAGGATGAAAGTGATCAGGAAGGCCCCTGGCGTGATGCCGGAGGTGATCGATATGGAGAACGAGCTGGCCGCGCTGCAGGCGGAGGTCGGCGGGAACATCGACGCGTTCACTCTTTCGAAGGATCTGGCGGTGGTGTTCGACGATGAGTGGCGGTTGAAGGACAAGCAGCCTACGGCGGTGGTATCCGGCATGGGCGTGGACTTCGGCGGGACGATCTTGATCGTGGGCGTGGACGGGGAGCAGTTCTGCGACACGCCCAGGCTGGACGAGATCCTTTGGAACTTTTTCGGGGTGGTCCGCTATGGCAGGGCCGACCGGAAACACAATGTGTTCTGCTGTCGCCGGTGCGGACATCTGGAGCGGTTCGAGGCGGACGGGCCTTACGAGAACGGGTGGAACTGGTGTCCCACGTGTCGCGGCCTGATCCTTCGGCCGGTGAGCGATGGCGGGGCCTGAGGGCGGCCAGTGGCGGGATATCCCAGGATATGATGGGGCTTACCAGATCAGCCGGGACGGACTTGTCCGGACCTGGCGGTGGCGGGGGCCCCATTTCCTGAAGGAGCCCAAGCTACTGACCCAATATGCCCGGAAGCCTCGGGGGAAGGGCAGGCGCAGCGGACGGCGATATGTGAAGCTGACGGATCCCCAGGGCCGCTCCAGAGAGGCGGCGGTGATCCGGCTGATGGTGGAGGTGTGGCTGGGCGGGTACCCGGCGGGGAAGGTGGCCTACCACAAGAACGGGGACTTGACCGATCATCGGGATGTGAACATCGGCTTCATCACACCCAGGAAGCTGGGGCAGATTACAAGGGCGAAGGCAGGGCGTGTACCGGAGGCCAAGGTCAACGAGGCCGGTGAAGTGGTGGCTTTTTACACCAGCGCCCGGAAGGCAGCCAAGGCGAACCACATGAGCTATCAGGCGGTGCTGGACCGGTGTAATGGGAAGGTGAAGAAGCCTTATGCGCTGGATGGGCATACGTATCGTTTTGACAGGTAGGAGGTTTTATGGCTAAGACCGAGAAGAAAAAGCCCGTACCCAAGCCCTGCGTCTGCGGTCGGGGGGGGTATCGCGGTGTACGCACGTGGACGTGGTGTGATGATGTCCTGTCCGAACCCGGTGCGGTGCGCTGTTGGGCCCAGGACCCGGTGGTGCGGGAGTGAGGAGGCTGCGGTGGAGGCATGGAATTTGCTCGTTAAGGGAGGGCGCAAAGGATGAAAATTGGACTGATCGACGTCGATGGTCATAGTGGATTTCCGAACCTTGCCCTCATGCGGCTGTCTGGTTATCACAAGGCCCAGGGCGATACCGTGGACTGGTGGAACGGCTTCGAGCATTACGACCGGGTCTACATGAGCAAGGTGTTCACCTTCAGCCCGGACATCGACACCGTGATCGATGCAGATGAGGTCATCCGGGGCGGTACCGGCTACAAGGACTACGGCAGCCTGCCGCCGGAAGTCGAGGCTACATATCCCGACTATTCGATCTATCCCGACTTCAAGTCGGCCATCGGGTTCCTGACGAGGGGCTGCATCCGCAATTGTCCGTGGTGTATCGTCCCCCGGAAGGAGGGGCATATCCGGCCGGCTGCAACATGGCGGGAGATCAAACGGCCTGACAGTCGGGAGATCGTGTTCATGGACAACAACGTGCTGGCCTGTGACCATGGACTGGAGCAGATCGTGGACATGGGCGGTCAGCCGGTCTGGGTGGATTTCAACCAGGGGCTGGATGCCCGGTTGATCACGCCGGAGGTGGCCAAGCTGTTGGCACGGCTGCATTGGATCCGTTTCGTGCGGATGTCCTGCGATGTGGAAGCTATGGTGCCGGTGATCCGGCAGGCTGTGGCCTACCTGAAGGAAGCAGGGGTCGCACCGTCCCGGCTTTGGTGCTATGTGCTGGTACAGGACGTGGAGACAGCACACCGGATCGTCATGGAGCTGGATCGGATGGGCGTAAGACCCTTCGCACAGCCTTATCGGGACTATGACGGCGGTGAGCCTACTCAGGAGCAGAGATAATTCGCCCGGTGGGTGAACAGCAAGAAGTTGTTCAACAGCTGTTCCTGGGCGGAGTATGACAGGAGAAGGTGACATGAGCGCATTACTTAACTACCCCGGGGCCAAGTGGGGCATGGCGAAGGAGATCGTTTCTTTGATGCCGCCTCATCGGTCTTACCTGGAGCCGTTCTTCGGCAGCGGGGCGGTGCTGTTCAATAAGCCACCCTCCGCCATCGAGACGGTCAACGACATCGACGGCGATGTGGTCAACTTCTTCCGGGTGATGCGTGAGCGGCCGGAAGAGCTGGCCCGGCTGATCGATCTGACCCCCTATGCCCGGGACGTGTTCGACGATGCCCACGAGGACCGAGGCACAGAGCCGCTGGACAGGGCTTATCGGTTCGCCATCCGATCCAAGATGGGGCATGGCTTCAAGACCTATGAAAAAACGGGCTTCAAGGTGGATGTGGCCGGACGTGAGGCTGCTTATGCGGCTCGGTACTGGGCGCGGATGCCGGAGGTGCTGCGGACACTTTCGGCCCGCCTGAAGGAGGTCCAGATCGAGAGCCGGCCGGCTGTGGATCTGATCCGCAGATATAACTATGACAACGTGCTGATCTATGCTGACCCGCCCTATCTTCTGTCCACCCGGAGCGGCAAACAGTACCGGCACGAGATGTCCGAGCAGGACCATGTGGAGTTACTGGCGGCCCTCCTTCAGCACAAGGGGCCGGTGATGCTCAGTGGGTATCCGTCGGACCTGTACGACCGGGAGCTGCACGGATGGAGCCGGATCACCAGGAAGAACTATAACCAGAATGCAGATCCCCGGACGGAGGTGCTATGGTGCAATTTTGAGGTACCGGGGATGTTCAAGGGGGATGCTTATGACTAAGTCCGAGAAAAAAGCCCGTACCCAAGCCCTGCGTCTGCGGTCGGGGGGGTATCGCGGTGTACGAACGCGGCCGTGGTGTGATGATGTCCTGTCCGAACCCGGAGCGGTGCGCTGTTGGCCTCAGGACCCGGTGGTGCGGGAGTGAGGAGGTTGCGGTGGAGGCATGGAATTACACGATCGAAAGTGAGGCGCGTGCTGGGCATGGATGAAAAGACCATCGAGACCGTCATGGAGGCGGTGTGTGAGCTGTGCCACTGGCCTTACGTGGAGACGGACCAGGAGCAGCTGGAGGAACGGTGTGCTGCGTGTCCGGTGGAGCGGTGCCTGAAGGAGGTGGGGTCATGACGGTCAACGCAAAGGCGATGAAAGCCAAGGCGATGATGTACAAGCGGCCTGCCCTGGCTTCCATGGGCTATGACAGTATAATATCTGAGCTGTATGAGATCGAGGAGGCCTGCGAGGATGTCAAGTGGTTCATGGAACAGGGCGATGATACCCTTCTGAATGCTCTGGGTGACGATGAGGAGGCAGAATGGGAGTTCCGCATGGCGTTCATCGATTTGGACGGCAAGGCGTATCAGCTCATCGAGCGGCTTCAGGAGGACTTGATCCGGGAGGATTATGACGATTGCACGGTCGCCCTCATCGGGAACCGCTACGAGACTGTCGGCTACGATAGCTACCAGGAGGATTACTTCCGTCTGACGAGGTACGAGGCAGAGGCTGCTCAGACCGAGGCGGGGAAGCGGCTCATGCGGCACACCAAAGCGGAGATGATATCGACCTTCGGGCAGTGCCTGGGTACGCTAATCGCCTTCCTGGATCTGCGGCAGCAGTACGACTACCTGAAGGCCGCTATGGATGTACTCCGGGACGAGAATACCTCGCTGCTGAAGTTGATCAAGGAGATCGACGAGGCCTATGATGCGGCGGAGGAGGTCGGATTCAATAGCTGGTATACAGAAGCCCGACGATTTGATCAACTGGTGAAGGAGCTGCCGGAGAGGATGTGGCTGGAGTGAGGATCCTATCCCTATACGACGGCATGGCCTGTGGGATGCTGGCTTTGCTGAGTTGCGGTATCGACGTGGAGCGGTATGTCGCCTACGAGATCAACGAGCCTGCGATCAAGACAGCGTCCCACAACTTCCCTCAGATCGAGCATCGGGGCGACGTGTTCCAGGGGGATTTCACCGAATTCCGGAGCTTCGACGCTCTGATCGGCGGCAGTCCTTGCACCCATTGGAGTATCGCCCAGACCAAGAACCGGGAGACGGAGGCCAGCGGCATCGGCTGGGAGCTGTTTTGTCAGTACAAGAGAGCCTTGGATGAGGCCCAGCCCCGGTGGTTCCTGTATGAAAACAACAAGTCCATGTCGGAGGCGATCCGGAAAAGCATCTCGGAGGCCTTCGGCTTCGAGCCGATCTGCATCAACTCTGCGTTGGTATCCGCCCAGAACCGTCAGCGGCTCTACTGGGTGGGCGTTCGTCAGGAGGACGGTACATACAGGCGGGTCGATGCACCGCAGCCGGAAGACCGGGGCATCCTGCTGAGAGATGTGCTGGACGGGACCTGGGGCGTTGGCGAGACAGGCGGAAAGAGTTACGCCCAGACGGCCAGCTACGGCAACGGCCCCAAACTGGAGAATACGTTGACCAGGTGTCAGCGGACGATGGTGGCGGAGCCTGTTTGCGAACCTACAGCTGTAGATTTACAAGTAGTTGGACGGCGGCGAAATACTGACGGAGAATGGGAACGATCTTGGGAGGCACGTACCAACAGCGAATCTAGCGCTTTGACGTCCGTTGAGAGCAGGAGAATGATTGCGGTGCCTGTCCGCATCGGCACATATCCGTCGCCCGATGGTACGCTCAAGGGGGGGGCAGGGCGTGAGGATCTATGACTGTAACGCAAAATCCGTGACCCTCTGCGGCAACGGCGGCGGGATGGGTGCCAAGACCGGGCTTTATGCTATCCCTGTAGCCATCGACGGCGATATCCCCACCCACGCTATGTCCGGTGCGGACGGTAAGACCTACCCGGTCTACCAGGTGGAGGGAGGCTGCATCACCATCAAGGACAAGAAGTACCCTATCAAACTGGCGGACGGGTACTGGATCATCCGCAAGCTGACGGTCAGGGAGTGTATGCGGCTCCAGACCGTGCCGGAATGGTACGAGTTCCCCGTCAGTGATACACAGGCTTACAAGATGCTCGGCAACGGCTGGACGGTGGAGGTCATCGCCCATCTGATCCGGGCGGTACTGGAAGGAGAAACAAATGGAACTTGATAAACTGATCCACCAACTCAGAGTGTTGGATTGCGAGAAATGCTATCTGTGCGAGAAGTGCCACGGCTACCCGGACGATTTGTGTTTGTTGTACGGCGAAGCTGCCGACCGATTGCTTACCCAGCAGGTCCAGATCACCCAGCTGGAGGCGGAGCTGAAGGAGGAACGCTACCGGCACGACCGGGTGCAGGACTTCGAGGTGGCGGAAAGTCTGGAGCTGGCGAAACTCCGGGAGGAGCGGCGCTGGATCCCGGTGGAGGAACGGTTGCCGGATGTGATAGATAGCTACATTGTTGCGATCAAGTACAAGTACGACCACGAAAAGGAGTACAGTTACGACACGGATGTGGCTACTTATAATCCGTATGAAAAGGCGTATATCGATGATTGCTGGAATACTTACATTGATTGGAACGAAGGGCAGCAGTATCTTCACGTCACCCACTGGATGCCCCTGCCGGAGCCGCCGGAGGAGAAAGCCAAATGAACGCTTGCAAACTCGAAAGAGCCCTGGGCATCATTGAGGGCGTTAGTTGGGTCATCGAGGATCAAGCGGTCGCGGACTCCTTGCAAGCGGCTGTCGGGATGATCGAGGAAGCGGTGGAGGAGAACAAAGATGGGCCTACTACATAAGATCTGCACCCGGCTGGGGCATCGGATCCGGAAGCCGTTGGCGTGTGAGATCCATGTGGAGCAGGGTCGCGGCTTTGGTTGCACCCGGTGGTATGTGTGCCGGGTGTGCGGGGAGATAGTGAGGGAGGAGCGGTGATGATGAAGAAGGTTTATAAGTGCGACTATTGTGAGGAGTGCTTCGCTAACGAAGCAGAAGCGATGGATCACGAAGACAGATGTGGACGCAATCCTAAAAACCAAATTAAAGATAAGTTGGTATTTCGTCTTTCTATGTTATTTCATAGTTTGCCTACAATAATCGCTTGCGCTTTACATGAAGTGGCGGCAGATGAATTAGATTATTTGTATCGTGAAACCAATAGAGCTGATAGCCATAATTGCTGTTTTACGATAAAAGAACAACAAGGAAAAATGCTGTATGCTATCTCACGAGCAATGGATGTTACAAGAAAGCATAACGGTAGAAAATCAAGTACGTACAATGATGTCGCCAGAGAGAACCCTGAGCTTCTCAAGGCTATGGTTGACACGCTTAGCAGAAAAGCGTGGAATGAGCGGTAAGGTTGCCGAAAGGAAGGAGCGATAGAATGAACGAGAAAGAAGCCTGGGGACAGGCGTTTGAGAATGGTCGCCGGCAGGGCGATAAG
>JAFTKE010000202.1 GCA_017456045.1 Oscillospiraceae bacterium | reverse complement strand
GGTGCCCCAGGGCGCACACTGGGGCGGAAGAGGGTCGAACAGGAAGTAAGATGCGCTCTGCGGCAGATATCTTCAGTACAAGGCTGACCCTCATCAGTCACCAAAATCGGTTCCGAAGAGCCGATTTTGGTGACAGCTTCCCCCCGGGGGAAGCGTTGGGGCGCTGCCGCGCCAGTGCGTTAAACGATCGTTTTCCTTCTCAATACATCTCCAGCAGTACCTTTTCCACCGCCGCTTCCGCCTCTTTAAGGCTCATGGAGAAGGATGCGCCGGAAGCGCCCTTGTGGCCGCCGCCGCCGAAGCGGGCGCAGACTGCCGAAGCGTCATAGCCGGGGATCGCCCGGACAGACAGCTTCACGCCGCCCTCCGTCTCCCGGATCAAAGCGCAGATCTCCACCCCCTCGATGGAGCGCAGGAACCCGGACACGTTGTCCATATCATCCGGGGACGCCTCCGCTTCCACAGCATAGGGCATGGCACACAGCGCGATCTTCCCATCCCGGAAGAACCGGGCACTCGCCACCATCCAGCTCTGGACCTTCAATTTCGTCAAAGAATTGGTGTCGAAGAGCATCTGGTTGATGGGATACAGCTTCGCCCCTGTGGCTGCGCAAGCCGCCGCCACCTTGAAGGTATCAGCAGTGGTGTTGGCGAAGCGGAAGCAGCCGGTATCCGTGGACACCGCCACATACAAAGCAGTGCCGATCTGCTGATCCAGCCCGATACCCAGCTCCACCAGCAGATCATAGACGATCTCACCGCAGGCAGCCACGTCCCCATCCACCAGCTCCAGATCAGCGAAGCTTTCGCCGACCCCATGGTGATCGATCCGCAGCGCCACCGGAAGATCTTCCGCCCCCCGCAGCAGACGGCTGCGGGCGGACACGTCCACGCTGACGATGGTGTCCCCCGCCTCCGGAGCAGTCTTGGTCAGTCCCTCATGGAGGAACTGCAGCTTCCCGGAAAGTTCAGGATTTTCCAGGACATAGGCCTTTTTCCCCATTTTCCGCAGCCCTAAACACAGGGCCGCCGTGGAACCCACCGTGTCCCCATCGGGACGGCAGTGGGACAGGATGCAAAAGTCGTCCCGCTGGGCCAGCCATGCGGCGGTCTCAGCTCTCGTCATCTTCATCCTTCTCCACCCCCAGGGAATTGATCAGGGCCAGCATCTTGGCACCGTAGGTGATGGAATCATCCAGCGCCCACATGATCTGGGGGGTGTAGCGCAGGTTCAGGGAAGCCCCCAGCTCCCGGCGCAGATAGCCCGCGGCGGACTGCAGCCCCTTCATGGCGCCAGCGGCTTTTTCCTCCTGGAGGAAGCTGACATAGACCTTGGTGAACCGCAGATCGGGAGTGGTCTCCACACGGGTGATGGAGATCATGGTCTCCTGGACCCGAGGGTCCTTCAAATTACGGATCAGGCTGGAAAGCTCCTTCTGGATCTCCTCATTGATCCGGTCGATACGTTTTGCCATTGGAAAACCTCCTAAAAAACGATATGGCGCGGTAGCGCCCATAGCTTCAGCGCCGCGCTAAGAGCCGCCCTTCGGGCGGTTGCGCTCTGCACGCGCCTACGGGCGCAGCCCCGGGGGGGGAAGCTGTCGAGCGGAGCGAGACTGAAGGGGAATGCGGGCAGAGGAGTTTCGTCATCAAACCATCGATAGGCTTTTTCCAGGCTCCAACTTTTCGCCGTTCCCCTTCCGAGTCGGCTTCGCCGACCCACCTTCCCCCCGGGGTAAGGGATGCGGCTTCGCCGCAATGCATTCCGCCGCGCCGCGGATGCGGTGCGGCGGGATGGTATCATCTCTTGACCTCTTGCATGACGAAGCACTCGAAAGTGTCGCCCTCTTTGATGTCGTTGAACTTGGCGACAGTCATGCCGCATTCGTAACCGGCAGTGACCTCCTTGGCAGCGTCCTTGAACCGCTGCAGGGAGCCCACCTCGCCCTCGTGGATCACGATGTGATCGCGGAGCACGCGGACCTTTGAATCTCTGGTTATCTTGCCGTCCTTGACCATACAGCCGGAGATGGTGCCGATGGTAGAGACCTTGTAGGTCATACGGACCTCGGCGTGACCGATCACCACCTCCTCGTAGGTGGGAGCCAGCATACCCTTCATGGCAGCCTCGATCTCGTCGATGGCATCATAGATGACCCGGTAGAACCGCATATCCACATTGGTGCGGTGGGCGCTGGCCTGGGCACCGGCGTCGGGCCGGACGTTGAAGCCAACGATGATCGCGCCGGAGGTGGAGGCCAGCAGGATGTCGGACTCGTTGATCGCGCCGACACCGGCGTGGATCACACGGACCCGGACCTCCTCGTTGGAGATCTTCTCCAGAGAAGCCTTCACAGCCTCGGCAGAACCCTGCACGTCGGCCTTGACGATCAGCGGCAGCTCCTTCATCTCGCCCTCGCCGATCTTGGCGAACAGGTTCTCCAGAGTGACCTTCTGCATCATCTTGGCAGCGGCATCCTTGGCGGCCTGCTTCCGCTGCTCCACCAGCTCACGGGCCATACGCTCGTCGGTGACGGCGTTGAACTCGTCGCCGGGCGCAGGGACCTCGGCCAGGCCGGTGATCTCCACAGGCACGGAGGGACCGGCAGTCTTGACGGTGCGGCCCTTGTCGTTGGTCATGACACGGACACGGCCCACGGAGGTACCGGCGATCACGATGTCGCCCTGCTTCAGGGTGCCGTTCTGCACCAGCAGGGTAGCCACAGGACCACGGGTCTTGTCCAGCCGGGCCTCGATCACGGTACCCTTGGCACGGCGGTTCGGATTGGCCTTCAGCTCCTGGACCTCAGCGGTCAGGATCACCATCTCCAGCAGGTCGTCCAGGCCCATGCCCGTCTTGGCGGAGATGGGCACGATCACAGTGTCGCCGCCCCATTCCTCGGGGATCAGGTCGTACTTGGTCAGCTGCTCCTTGATCTTGTC
>JAFTKE010000201.1 GCA_017456045.1 Oscillospiraceae bacterium | reverse complement strand
CCCGGCTTCGCCGGCCCACCTTCCCCCCGGGGGAAGGGAGCGGCTTCGCCGCAAAACCACTTTTTTGACAGTCTGAAGCGCCACTGCCGAAGCAGTGGCGCTCACGTCATGTATCAAAGGCTCTCGAAATAGCTCTTGGCATAGTAGCCGTAGACCGCGGCTGCCTTGGCCAGTTCCTGCTGTTCGGAGGAGTCCCTGGCCGCCACCGTCTCGCAGTAGCGTCCCAGGCTGTAAGCGATGACCCCGGAGCTGTAAGTCTGACCACCATAGCCATAGACCCCCGCCACATAGACCGGCTCATCGATCTGCTTGGCGGCGATCCCCTCTACCACAGCCCAGTACGCATCCACCGCCTGCACCATCTCCATGGACCCAGTGGCGTTTTCCACCGTCAGGCTCTGGACCGTGTCGTAGGTCTCGGCATCCCAGTAGTAAAAGGTCAGCCCATCCTCCGGCGTCTGGGCCGGTGTGAAATAGTAATTGATGGAGAACGCCCCATCGAAGGATACCGAAGGATACGCCCCATCGAAGGAAGCCCCGTCATATACGAATGCCGCCGTTTTTGGGGCATCCACCACCGGAAGCTCGTCCACCATGGTCTCATCATAAGCCGCCACCAGTGCGCACTGCTCCGTGGTCAAGCCTGCGTCTATCCGATCATCGGCATCGTAGCCGAAGAACAGCTGGGCTTGACCGCCGTACTGGAGCAGTGACACCACCAGTGCTTTCATCTCTTCACTGCTGCTCTCCCGCCCCAGGATCGTATCGGCATACTGCTGGACGCTGTAGCTTTCCATATCGGTGTATACGAAGCTCCCATCACACAGCTTGGCGTAGACCCGGAAATAGATCGTCTGCCCCATCCGTTTGGCAGCCACGCCACGAGTCTGGACCATCCACATGGTACCATCGGTGGAGAATCCGCAGACCACATCGTCTGCGCTGTCCACCGTGCCATCGGTCTGCTCCTGATCGAAAATGGCGATGCCCATCTCGGTCACGTCCCGCAGGTCCGATGCCACGTAATACACATTGTACCGGATCTCGCTCTCGAAGCTGACGCTGGCGTACTGCAGCTGCATCGTGGGGACCAAGACCCCCTCGGCCCCACAAAGGCTGCAAGCCCCGTCCTGGCCGAACCGATGCTGCCGCACCGCGTCCACATTGCTGTACAGCACCTCCCCGGCGCAATCGGTGCCCTTGTAGACAGTGGCCCCATCCAGCACCGGGTACAGCTGGGTGCCCACGACCTGCCCGAAGGGGCTGCCCAGAAGATAGGCCACCTCACCGCTGTGGAAGGCCGCTTCTGTCAGCCCCCCCTGGATACCATAGCAGCGCTCAGTCACTGCGTCCGCGCCGACGCAGCCGATCACAGCCCCTGTCAGTGCCCCGTCAGAGCTGTCCTGGAGCTGGGCCAGACTGTAAACGCCATCCACGCTGCCGGACTCATGCAGTCCCACCGCGCCGCCGACGCCACCGCTTTGGGCCCCCTCACAGATCACGGTCCCCAGGCTGTAGCAGTCCAGCACGGATCCTAAGTTATATCCCACCACACCGCCGAGACAGGCATCCACACCGGAGCCCTGGACCGTCATGTCCGACCAGCACCGCTCCACCGTGCCCCGATTGCTGCCCACCAGGCCGCCGACCCGAGCCTCATCCCGGGTGCTGTGGAACAGACTGTCCACCACGCCCACACCCCGGACCACACCGGCGTTCCGGCGCACCAGGCCCATGCCGTCCAGCGTCCCATAAAGGTACAGTCCGCTGACGGTATGTCCCTGCCCGTCGAAGGTCCCGGTGAACTCCACGAAGGACCCGATCGGATCGAAGACACGCAGCTGCTCAGGCTCCAGGCTCATATCCGGGTTGTCCACGATGTCCTTCGTCAGTACGGCGCAGATATCCTGCTGGCCACTGTTGACCAGCTGGGCGAACCAGTACAGCTGCCCGGCATTGGAGATCTGATAGACCCCGTCCACCAGTTCTGCCGGCAGATAGGCATCACAGCTGGTGCAGATGCCGTTGCCGTCATCCACATGGTCCTCTGTTTTCAGATACCGCCCGCAGGAATTGGTCGTGCAGCTCCAGGTGTGGGTCCCGTCGCCATTGTCCTGGGCCCCATACTCATGGGGCTTGTCATTGAAGACCCTGTCGCACTCCACACAGATCATGCTGTGGGAATCCTCGTCATTGACTCTCAGATAGCTATGGGCCACCTCCGCCTCCTCCAGCGGGGTATTGCTGTAGATCGTGTAGTCCACGCCGATGCAGGTGGGATAGCCCCAGTATACCGGTGCGCCGCCCAATACCGGGGTCTCGTCCTGGCTGTCCTGGTTGTTGTCCAGGTCCTGGCCGTAGGCCTCTCCCAGAAGATAGGCCACCTTACCGCCGGAGAAATCCAGCCGGTCCATCCCGGCCGTGCTGCCTTCCACATCCGCTTCCGCCCCACCGACACCGTAGCACACGTCGCCATCCTCGGTGCCGATGCTCTCAGACCAGTAATAGCAATTGGTGATGGTCCCGTCATCTGTCCCGGCCACGCCGCCCACATAGGCACCGCCGCTGATCCAGGCATAGCTATAGCAGTCCGTGATCGTGCCGCTGTTCCGCCCGGCCACACCGCCGATGCGTCCATCACCGCCGAAGCAGCCCTTGGCATAACAGGCAGTGATGGAGCCATCGTTCTGTCCAGCCACACCGCCCACATCCTGGGCTCCATGGAGATAGGAATCGATCACGCCCACGTTCTGGACCGTAGCCCCAGGCCCGACCCACCCGAACAGGCCCACCTGACAGGCGCTGTCATCGGAAAGGTACAGGCCGGACACCGTGTGTCCATTGCCCTGGAAGGACCCCAAAAAGCCTTCTCCGGCGCCGATCGGCGTCCAGGCCCGCAGCAACGCGCCGTCGGCATCCAGCGCGCCGTAAGGCGACACCACGCCTTCATTGACCATGATATCCGCCGTCAGCTCTCCACAAGCGGTGCTGTCGCTGCTGACCAGCGCCGCGAAAGCATACAGCTCCTCCACCGTCCCGATGTCCAGATAGCCATCGCCATCCCCATCGGTCAGCGTCGCCTCTTCTGCCGCCACCGGCATCATCATCGCCACACACGAAACGAAACATAGGATCAGTTTCCAAATCGTCTTCTTCATCCTGTATCTCCTATCACATACTGGAGGTCATCTCTCCACTGGTGACCGCCTTGATCATATCATCGGCAGAGGCAGACCAGGAATAGCGGTATGCCATCACTTCCCACCACTGATCGCCCTCCACATAGTAGGCGATCACGCAGCTGAAGCCGTCCGTGTCCTGATACTCCAGGTAGGGGACCCCGTCCACCACACCTGTCCGAGCCTCCACACCGGTAAGCTCCAGATCCGTCTTATAGTACTCCACCATCTCCTGGGCCGTATAGTCCTCATACCAATCCTCGGACACGGTGCCAGGATAGATCTCCAGATCGTAGGACTCGTTCCAGTAGCCTGCGGTCCCATTCATGTAATAGCCCGTCAGCTTCACGCCCTCGGACAAATGGAGCATCAGTCCCTGCACGATCGGTGTCTTCGTGGTGGAGTAGACACTGTAGCCCTCATCCAGCACCGCCGGTACCACGTTGGCATCCATTTTGGCAGTGGTGACGATCTGCACCAGCTCCTCCTCCGGCGCATCGGACGCAGGATAGCACACCATCACCGTGTACCCCCGGTCATTAGACGCAAAGAACCCGATGGCATACCGATACGACCCGTCGACGCTGGTGCCCAGGGAATAGGGCACATCGTTCCGGCTGGAAAGCTCCGAAAGCTCCACCACCCCTTCCAGCTCCTCCGCCACATAAGAGGCGAACCGCTTCACCGGCATATTCTTGGTGATCTCATAGCTGGTGATCCTGACGGACCGATCCTCGCCATCGTAGTATTCCATGTAATCCACGCACCAGCGCAGTTCATACATCTGCTTGGGCAGATACACCGTCATGCCCTCCCACTGCCATTCCTGCAGGGACGGATCCATGGCTGGATCGGTCTGGGATGGCTCGGTGGTCCCACTATCGCCCTGGACCTCCGGCTCCAGCTGCGGTCCATACCACCCCAGGAACAGCCCCGTGACCGCCAATGCCACCAGTACCACCACCAAAACAGACACCACCGCCGGCAGTACCGACCTGGCACCGCCGGACTTTATGGTAGGCTCCGGGATACCGCTCACCGGCTGGAACTCCGATGTGACCAGCATCTCACCGCACGAACCGCAATGAGAAGCCTCCTCCGGGACCTCCGCCCCGCATCGCTTACAGATCATATGTACCCCTCTCTTTCTAAAGTCAGGATCTTTTTATTATATCCCTATCACACATACTTGTCAACATCCCCCCGCCCTTTACGCCACTCCTCCAAAAGCCGAACATCGGCCGCCAAGCGCCCCAAAGGGGCGCAAAAGCCTTCATCTCCGCGCTAAGAGCCGGCTTCGCCGGTCATGCTCCGAAACTTGATAAGCGGACGCAGCCCTCTGTAGGGGAGGGTCACTGACCCTCCCGGTGATCTTGCGAAGCAAGATCACGATCGCCGAAGGCGATCATG
>JAFTKE010000200.1 GCA_017456045.1 Oscillospiraceae bacterium | reverse complement strand
GACCCTCCCCTACAGATGGTGTGGTCTGGCTGTGTTGGATGATGACTACGATCATCGTATACGTTTCTAAGGCCCTCCCCTTTGGGGAGGGTGGCCGAGCGTCAGCGAGGTCGGGAGAGGTGCGGTGAGCGGTCGCAGTATTTAGAAAACTTTTGGCGCATCCGTAGGACTAACGGACCTCTTCCGACCTCGCTGCGCTCGGCCACCTTCCCCAGAGGGGAAGGCTTTTGCGCCCCTTTGGGGCGCTGTATTATGGGCTACGCTTATTGATGATGCTTTCGGCGGATCCGTAGGACCAACGGGCCTCTTCCGACCTCGCTGCGCTCGGCCACCTTCCCCAGAGGGGAAGGCATTGCGCCCCTTTGGGGCGCTCGGCCGCCGTGTTCAATGCTACGCTGGACGTTGATCACAACGATGTTTCAGAGGTGTGTGGGGGATCGATGGTTTTTTGATCGGTCCAGCAAAACAACGTCCATCGGGGGCGTTGGTCCCGACATTTGAGATAGGGGGCATATAAAAAGGAAATGACCCTCGACTCGTTACCTCATCACTGTAACGGTCGGGGGTCATTCCCGGAAGTTGGTGGGTTCCATGTCTTCTAAACCTCGCTTTCTTCGGTATGGGAGTTGGTTAGATCATTGGACTCACTCCTTTTCTGTATCTTTATGATACCGTCTCTTTCCTCTTTTTTCAAGATGGGATCTTGCACAAGGATATGGGGGAAACATTGTATAGATCGAGGATGGACAAAGGGGTGGGGAATATGGTATACTAAATATGTTGGGCGGCTTTTGGGCCGTCTTTTTCGTTTATGGAGGGATGGACGTGAAGATCTGGGTGCTGGTGGAGAATACCGCTTGCCGGGAGGGCCTGGTGGCGGAGCATGGGCTGAGCCTGTATATCGAGACGGGGGGACACTAGATCCTCTTCGATATGGGGCAGTCCGGAGCGTTTTGCGACAATGCTTTGAAGATGGGTGTGGATCTGTGTCAGGTGGATATGGCGATCCTTTCCCATGGGCATTACGATCACGGTGGTGGGCTGGCGCTGTTTTTGCAGCGGAACCATCACGCACCGGTGTATGTGAGCCGCTATGCCTTCGAGCCCCATTACAATGGGGCGGATCGGTATATTGGGCTGGACCTGAAGCTGGCTGCAAGTGACCGGCTGGTGTGGGTGGAGGATGTGATGGAGCTGGACGAGGGGCTCCGGCTCTATTCCGGCAATGGGTGGGACCGTCCCTATCCCACGGATCCCTTCGGGCTGAAGGATGGAGATCTCCGGCCGGATGATTTTCGCCATGAGCAGTATCTTCTGGTGGAGGAACGGGGCAAGCGGGTCTGCTTCAGCGGCTGCTCCCACAAGGGGATCTTGAACGTCGCCCAGTGGTTCCGGCCCGATGTGCTGGTGGGAGGCTTCCACTTCAAGGGAGTGGATCCAGAAAGCCAGATGCTGGCGGAGGCGGCACGGATCTTGCTGGAGCATCCCACTGTGTATCATACCGGGCATTGCACGGGGGAAGCCCAGTATCGGCGGATGGAAGGGGTCATGGGGCGCAGGCTCCAGGCGTTCTCTACCGGGGCTGTGATCGAGTTTTGAGGAGGTTCGGATGAAGGTATTGGTCAGCGCCTGTTTGCTGGGGCGAAACTGCAAGTATGATGGCGGCAACAACTATGATGAGAAGGTCGCAGCGTTTTTGGAGGGGAAAGAGGTGATCCCGGTCTGCCCAGAGATGCTGGCGGGGCTGGGGGTGCCCAGGACGCCGATCGAGATCGTGGAGGGGGTGCTGATGGATCGCTGCGGTGTCTGTGTGGATGCTGCCCTGCGGGAGGCGGTGGCCCGGATCGGGGAGATGATCCGGGGCGAGGGCATCGACTGCGCGGTCCTCAAGTCTCGCAGCCCCACCTGTGGGGTCAAGCAGGTCTATGACGGGACGTTCTCCGGCAAGCTGGTGGATGGTTCCGGCGTGCTGGCCCAGGCTCTGCGGGAGGCGGGGTATCAGGTGATCGACGCAGAGGATATCGGAGGATAGGCAGAGTCGGGGTAAAACACGATGGGGCTGTCTCATTAAAGGCACGATGCACAAAATAACACTGTCATTGCGAACCAGTGCGCAGACCAATGTCACTTAGTTGAGCGCAACTCAAGGCTCCCCTCGTAGGGGAGCTGTCAGCGAAGCTGACTCTAGTGCCCGCAGGCACTGTGCAAGCGATCGACCGCTCGCAGGGCGGCTCTTGGCGCACGCATAGGGGCCTTCCAAAAGTGTGCAAAGCACACTTTTGGTGATCAGCTACGCTGATCACACACCCCTCCGAGCCGCCTTCGGCGGCCCACCTCCCCTTTGAGGGGAGGCTTGAGATACGTACCTTTCCTTAACTAAGTGACATTGGTCTGCGCACTGGCGCGGCATGACATATTCGTGCAAACTGTCCTTGATGAAACAGCCCCGTGTTTTTTATTTCAGTGAGACGCCATCGTGGAATGCGTTTCCTACTTTGGGGCCCAGAGCCAGGTAGTCGTGGCGCAGGGGGTCGTAGGTGATGGGCTGGAGCTTGGTCACGTCGATCTTGCCGTCTTCGGAGAGGATCCGTTCATCGGCGCTGACGTTGACGATGCGGCCTACCAGGCGGCAGGTCTCGGGGTCGTAGGAGATCAGCTGGCATTCCAGGGCCATGGGCAGCTCGTCGATCAGCGGGGCATCCACGAAGCTGGACTTGGTGGCGTGGAAGCCGGCTTTGGCGAATTTGTCCGGCTCCTTGTTACCGGAGACGATGCCCACATAGTCACAGGCAGCCATCTGGTCGGCGGTGGCCATGGAGACGGTGAAGGCCCGGCGGGAGAGGATGTTCTCGGTGGTCTTGTGATCCTCGCTGACGCAGATGGAGATCTCCTGCTCTTCACTGATGCCGCCCCAGGCGGCGTTCATGGCGTTGGGAGTGCCGTCTTGTCCATAGATGCCGATGATGAACACCGGCATGGGGTAGAGGAGCGGTTTGGCTCCAAAGTCTTTTCTCATAGGTATTCCTCCTCTTATCCACAGCCCAGCTCGATCAAGACGACCTCTGGGCGGTTATTGACACGGAAGGGGAACAGGCTATTGCCGATGCCCCTGCTGACGATCATCGTCGAGGATCCTTCGGTGTACGCTCCGGAATCGTATTCCGGGAACAGTCCCTGGCCTGGGGCGATCAGACCACCCAGGAAGGGGAGCCGGAATTGACCGCCATGAGCATGACCGCTGAGGATCAGATCGATGCCGTGGGTCACATAAACATCGAACAGCTCCGGTCTGTGGGACAGCAGGATGGTGAAGCTGTCGTCCCCGGTGTCCAGGTCGGTCAGGGCATCGGTGATCACCGCATCGGGATCCCCGGATAGATAGTCTGTCTGAAAGCTGGGGTCATCAACGCCGAGCAGTGTGATGGTCTGGCCCTCCAGCGTGATCTGGGCCCGTTCATCCTCCAATACGATGGCTCCGGCGGCTTCCATGGCGGCCTTCAGGGCGGGATAGTCCGATACCCTGGCTTCGTGGTTCCCGGTGACATAGTAACATGGTGCGATCTTCACTGCTTCCTGGACGAAGTGGAGGGCGACCTGGGTATCCGTATGATAGGAGTCGATCAGGTCGCCTGTGATCGCGATCATGTCCGGCTCCGCCTCGCGCAGCATGGTCAGGAGGTCTTCATTGTTCGCTCCCATTTCGGCGTTGTGAAGGTCGGATACATGGGCGATGCGGTAACCATCGAATGCATCCGGTATCTTCGCGCTTTTGATGGGATGGCGCGTAAGCTCCAACGCAGAGTTGCCCCAGATGATCCACAGGATCATGGCGATCATCGATATGGCGATGACGCTCCAGAGGATGGTCCGTTTCTTTCGTTTGCGCATAGGTCAGTCGCTCCTTTGGCAGCGGAGCCACGCTATGCCGTTGGGGCGTTGGAAGCTCCGGTGACTTTCGCATCCAGGGAGGTCACCATGTGGCAGATGATGTGAGGTCGGTCCATCGTTGTGCCTCCTTGGGAAGATCCGTATCGCAGGTATTCTACCATGGGGCGTTCCTTTTGTCGATCCTGTGGATGCCATAAAGGGGGCAGTTTCAGCCCACATCGTAGTACGTCTTTGGGGTATAACGACTTATCGCCTGCGGCGATGTGGTTTCGCGTTGCAAGACCACCGGGAGGGTCGATGACCCTCCCCTACAGTGACTGGCCAGATCGGGCGCTATGGTTCGATCGATCGACACGCCGGATCTGTCCGATCATGATGTACAGTCCCGTCATACGAGCATCTTTCTGGCGAAGGCCTTGGCACCGGCGATGGCTTCTTCGGTTTGGAAGGAGGCCAAGTCATCCTCGTCCTGCACAGAGTACAGACCTACATATGTAAGATCAGAATGCTTGCATAGACGTTCCACGCCCAGCTCGAAGGGGTCGGTGGCGTAAGCGCCCTCATAGCCGTGGGTGGCGAGGATGGCGACTTTCTTACCGGCCCAGAGGGAGCCCTGGGCGCTGCCGTAGTATTTGTTGAAGCCGTAGTGCCGCTCCAGGACGTTTTTCATGGGGGCGGCGCAGTACCAGGCGTAGATCGGGGTCGCCAGCACGATCAGGTCGGCCCACAGGATATCTGCCACGGGCATCTCGTCCTTCTGGCAGCAGCCGTGATCGCCGCTGACCTCCTGACAGGCGTAGCAGCCTTTGCAGGGGCGGATATCCTTGTCCGCCAGGGTCACATAGCGCACGCTGGCGCCATTCGCTTCCAGTTCTTCCATGAAGGGCTTGCACAACTCGGCGGTGTTGCCCTTCAGCCGGGGACTGCCCATCAAGATCAGTACGTTCATGTGTCCACGTCCTTTCTTTTTGACCATCTTATCATGGCGTGTCCCTCTTTTCAAGCTACGGGGGGTGTGATATAATGGACAAAAGGAGGGTCCGCTATGTTCAATAAGCATGATATCTCCCGGAACGCTTGTCAGCTGTTCGGCGGTCAGGCCAAGCGGGGCTATGACTGGTGGTGGCATTCCTTCACCGGGCGGCATGAGGTGACCGGCGAGGAAAAGTCGTTTTTCATCGAATACTATGTTTGCAACAGCGCCCACGGTGGGGAGGCTCCCCGGTTCGGGCAGCTGGGGCAGATCCCTTCCTATGTGATGATCAAGGCGGGGAGCTGGGGAGAGGATGCGGCGCAGCTCCATCGATTCTTTGGCTGGGAGCAGGCAAGGGTCCATATGGGGACGCCCTTCTGTGTGGAAGCGGCGGATGTCTATGCCGACGAGACCACCCTTCGGGGCAGTGTCACGGTGACGGCGCAGGAGGCTGCGGCCCATCCGGAATGGATGTGTCAGTCCGGTTCCATGCGCTGGGATCTGAAGGTAGATAAACAGGTGGCCTTCAACGTGGGCTATGGCGCGGGATCCCTATTTCGCAGGCTGCAGCTGTTCGCCATGTTCTGGCACGCCGAGGGCATGAAGACGGCTTACGAAGGGACCGTGGTCTGGAACGGCGAGACTTACATCGTCACGCCCCAGACTTGCTATGGCTATGCGGACAAGAACTGGGGCAAGGACTTCACCTCCCCCTGGGTGTGGCTCAGCTCAAACAACTTGACCAGCAAGCTCACAGGGAAGGTCTTGACGGACAGCGTTTTCGATATCGGCGGTGGCTGTCCCAAGGTCGGTCCGATCGCGCTGAAACGCAAGCTCCTGTCCGCCTACTGGTATGAGGGCAAGGGCTACGAATTCAACTTCTCCAAATTCTGGACCTTCACCCGCACCAGGTTCCACTGCCATGAGACCGATGAGCAGATCATTTGGCACGTGGAGCAAAAAACATGGCGAGACCGGATGGTGACGGATATCTCCTGCAGGAAAAAGGATATGCTGCTGGTCAACTACGAGGCCCCGGATGGTGCCAAGCGGCACACACGGCTTTGGAACGGCGGTAATGGGATCGGCACGGTCAAGCTGTATCGGGACGGCAAGCTCATCGACGAGGTGCTGGCACGGAACGTGGGATGCGAATACGGAGAATATGACGCAGTGGAGGCGTATCGGTGAAGCCTGGCAGGAGGACAGCAGCGTCATGGCCTTGGATCAGTCCGATATCGAGCTAAAGCTCCACCACGCAGATGGCCGATGTGCTTCGATCGGCTCCTACGGGGTGGAGCTTCCATCCTCTTTATCACGCATCATTTTTTCCACTTCTTCTCTGGAACAGCGGCAGTCGCCCTCGCCGTTGCGGCGGTAGGTGTGGCGATAGGGGTCCTGTGCCAGGAACACCGGCTTGTGGTGGGGTGGGGCCTCCGGGACGGTGATGGCGATGATGTGTTTGCCGTCTACCTGGTGGATCTGGATGTCGTCATCGGTGAGAAGATCCACACTGACCTGGCTGGGGTCACGGAGGATCGAACGAAGATCGTCGATCAGCCACTGGGGGTCCAGAAGATCCAGGGCGTGGAGAGACTTGTCGGGAAGCTCTTCCACCCCCAGCAGGATGACCCCGCCCTCGGTATTGGCGAAGGCGGAATAGGTCTCCCAAAGGCTTTCGGGCAGACCGCCCAGGGCCTCCTTCGCTTCGATCCGACCGTTCTCGCGGTACTGGTGCAGCGCGTTGAAGTTCAGCATGGATGTCACCTCCTGCTAATAGTATAGCATATTTTCTATGGCAGGAAAAGGGGGCGTCGGGATAAAATAGTCACAGGCCGGAGACGGGGATGTCCGTCTCCAGCCTGTCAGGGCGTCAAAAAAACCACTGGCGCGGCAGCGCCCTTGGCTTCCCCCGGGGGGAAGCTGTCAGAAATGACCGGAACGGGCATTTCTGACTGAAGGGGAATGCGG
>JAFTKE010000199.1 GCA_017456045.1 Oscillospiraceae bacterium | reverse complement strand
GGTGGAGAAGCAGTTGGTCACCAGCACCAAGCAATCCTGCACGTCCTGATACAGGATCTTGCTCTCGCTCTTGGTGTACTTGTTGTTGTCTCTGAGATACTTGTCGAAGGCCGCAGTGAAGCCCAGCCGCACCGCCCGGTCCGGGCTTCCGCCGTACTCCAGCCAGGAGGAGTTGTGGTAGTATTCCACATGGCTGACCTTCTTACTAAAGCAGAAGGAAGGGGTGATCTTCAGCTTCATCTCCGGGCGGTTTTCAGCGTCCCGGCCCCGGCGCTCCGCCTCCCAGTATACGGGCATGGTGAAAGCATCGTCCCCCACCAGCTCCTCGATATACTGCTTGATGCCCTCGCCGTAGCAGAACTCCTCTTCCTCGAACTTCTTTCCCACCTGGTTGCGGAACTTGAAGGTGATGCCCTTGTTCACCACCGCCTGCCGCCGCAGCACGTCCCGGTAGTACTCCACCGGGATGTTTATATCGGTGAAGACCTCTTTGTCCGGCCGCCAGCGGAACCAGGAGCCGGTCTTCTTCCGGTCGGCAGGCTCCTTTTTCAGACCGCCCTTGTTCTTGCCCTTCTCGAAGTGCAGATCATACCGGAAGCCATCCCGGCGCACGATCACGTCGAAGTATTCGGAAGCATACTGGGTAGCGCAGGAGCCCAGACCGTTCAGGCCCAGAGAGTACTCATAGTTCTCTCCATTCTCCCCATATTTACCGCCGGCATACATCTCACAGAACACCAGCTCCCAGTTATAGCGCTTTTCCTTCTCGTTGTAGTCCACCGGACAGCCCCGTCCGAAGTCCTCGATCTCCACGCTAAGATCTTCGTATCGAGTGACGATGATGGTGTCGCCATGTCCCTCCCGCGCCTCGTCGATGGCGTTGGAGAGGATCTCGAACACCGCGTGCTTGCATCCTTCCAGATCGTCGGATCCAAAGATGACCGCCGGACGCTTCCGCACCCGCTCCTCATCCTTGAGCATCGAGATACTGGAATTACCATATTGCTGCTGTTTTTTCGTAGCCATGTTCAAATACCTGCCATGATCTCCATATTTGTTCTACTATATTATATAAGATCCGCGCAGTAAAGTCAACCAACGATAAAAAGATCCCATATGGCGCACATACAAAAAAACGCACCGCGAAACGCGGTGCGTCTTAGAATAACGATCATTGGGCCTTCTTCTTCCGCAGCAGGACCACCACCGCAGCAGCGGCAAGGGCCGCCACCACTCCGATGATCGCTGCGATCCAGATCCAGCCATCATCCGCCCCGGGATCATCGTGATCAGGGTCCGGCTGCGTGGTCTGAGTCGGCTCCGTCTCCCGGCTGGGCTCCGTGGTCTGGCTCTCAGAGGGCTCGGTGGGATCCGTAGGCTGTGTAGTCGGATCCGTGGGCGGCTCCGTAGAGGGCTCCGTAGGTTCGGTAGGCTCGCTGGGCTCCGTAGTGGGATCCGTAGGCGGCTGCGTGGGATCCACCGGCGGGTCCTCCACCTGCTCCTGCACCAGATGGATCGTATAGCTCTGGCTGGCGCCCATGAACTCGATGATACCTTCCCGGTCGCAGGGCTCCATGATCATCTCATTGCCCGTCATCAGCTCCCCGAACAGCCCCAGAGGATAGCCGTCCACACAAGGGTACGGCCCATCCACCCGATCTGCCCACTGGAGGTCTTCCATCGTGACGGTCCTGGAGCTGCCATCCCGATACCAGATCACCATCTCCATCCCCGCCAGGAACGCCCGGAGATCTCCAGGTGCGAAATAGCAGGCAGGATCACCGGTGAAGAACGCCTTATCGCCGATCACGAAGGTATCCTTCGGCAGCTCCACCAGCTCGATCCGCTCCACAGGGCTCTCCTGGATCTGCACCGGCAGCACCACCGTAGATTTTCCATACCCAAAGGTGACGCTGGCCTCCGCTCCCTTGACCCAGGGAGCATCCTTCTGGCTGTCCTCACAGGTGACGAACAGACCATAGACCTTCTGCTCCGGCAGCACCAGCATATGGCTGCCGTCGCTGAAGCTGATCTTCACCTGGCGTGTATCATAAAGATGGGTGGAATAATACCAGGTCCCATCCCCCATATCCATACCGCAGGATCTCTCCACCACCTGCAAGGGCGTGCTGTCCACCAGCTCCACAGACGTGACGCTCTTGTCCAGCACCGTCAGCTGGCAGGAAGTGACCGCCCCACCGCAGGTGAGGCGCAGCTCCCGCAGATGCTGCTCCTGCCCCTCCAGCAGTTCCCACTGGAGGAATTCCTGACCCACATAGGGTCCTTCCTCATCGAACCGCCACGCAGAGACAGAACCATCGGACCAGGAGACTTCCATCTCCAGCCCCGCCAACAGCTGATAGGTCCACATATCCCCCAAAGAATCCTTGAGATAGGTGGTATCGTCCGGCAGCTTGGTGATCTCCATGCTCACCGGCATCATCACCTCGGTCCGAAGGATATACACCTCCGCCGTGGCAGTGACCTGGGCGTAATTATCCACACAGCCCTGATAGAGCTGTCCTGCTTCCAAGTAGTATAGATCCTCCCCAGCACTGCCGGTGAAGAGATAAGCGCCCATCTCTTCGCTGCTCACAGCGACCTGATAGTACCCGCTGACCTCCGGCACGAAGGAGATGTCCACAGATCCACCGCCCAACAGCGTCACCGCACTAGGCTGCCCCTCCACCAAAACGATCGGCTCCGGAGCGGGATACACCGTGATCTGGAAGGAATGGCTCAGCCCCCCCTGGGTGGCCGCTGTGATGGTGGCGACGCCCGCCCCGATCAGCTGCACCGAAGCATACTCCGGGTGATCAGAGGACACCTGCGCCACACCAGGATCCGAAGTGGTCCAGGAAAGAGGCTCAGGAAGGGCGTTGACCGGATCCCACAGGACCCGCACGTCCACCGTGTCCCCTGCATAGCCCTCCACAGTCTCAGGAGCCAGGGTGATGGCCCCGGGCCCTACGCAGGGCAGCACTACCAGATCATAGGTGACGCTCTGGTCATAGGTCCCCCAAAACTCCGCGTTCAGGTAGCAGACCTCTCCTGCCTCCCCATAGAACCGCAGTACATCTCCGCCATAGACGAAGCTGCCCTGGGAAACGGTGGACAGCTGCAGATCATGATACGTCTCCAGCGCCGGATCATAGCTGACCGCCAAGGCGTAGAAGCCACTCTCCACTGCCGTGAAGGCGAAATCATGCTCCGACTCCCGATACTTGCCCCCATTGGCCTCCAGTGTATACTGGAAGCTCTGGCCAAGCTCCAAAACATCCACATCCTTGACCGTGACCTGGAACTGGGCACCGATACCATCAGCCGTAGTGGCCGACACCACCGCCGTACCCGGTCCCACCAGCTGGTAAGCCGCTCCGCCCTGGTCACCAGTCACGGTGACCACACCGGGGTCCGAAGTCTCCCAAAGGATATCCGCCGCGCTGTTCAGCGGCGCGTAAAGCAGGGACACCGTCCCCTCCTGCCCAACGAAGCCCGTATCGATCGTGGCATCGACGATGGAGAGGGACTCCACCGCCACCGGGCGGGAGATCGCGAAGGCATACTCCAGCTCTGAGCCCTCCATCCAGGAAAGCTCCAGGGTGAACCGATAGCTCTTCCCTGCCTCCGCCCGGAACGCAGCCCTGCTGATGCCCTCGGCGATGGGGATGATCTGCTGCTCTTCATCCATGACCCCGACGCTGACCCGGCTGGACTGGAACCCACCGTCCACATCGTAGATCACCAGGTCGCCATCCTCCTGTGCCGTGTACCCATACTCCACCACATGGTCCTCCTGGGTCACAGTGAAGCTGAACGGCTCATCCAGCCGCACCTCCATCACAGGAACAGGTCGTGCCCAGGCGGTCGTCCCCAGGCAACCAAGGAGCAAACAAGCGCCCAAAAACAGCGCCATCAGCTTCCTCATCCTCATCGCCCCCTTTTTCTCATGATAGCGTTATTGTAAACCGAAGAAAAGCCGCCGTCAAGTGGATTTCTTCATCGTTCACAAAGATTCCATGACTGTAACCATCTTGTAATTTTTCCTAAAAAAAGCCGCTGCGGACCCGCAGCGGCACCCAGTTCGTTGATGGATCTAAAAACCATCGTTCACGCTTCTAAGGGGCTGTAAGAAAAGTCCGTATCATCGCGAGGAGACCCCTTCGGGGTCGACGTGACGATCTCCTAAAAGCTGCAGCAATGGTGTATTTTCCTCCATCCTCATAACTTAAAGAGATCTCCACGTCGCTGCGCTCCTCGCGATGACATCGTTTTCTTACAGCCCCTTAGGACGTTGACCGATGATCTACGATCGCACCTCCAGCCCCATCACAGCTTATGGAAGATCGGCTCCCTGTCCTCGAAGGTACACACATAGCCAAAGATATCCTTCAAAACATCGCAGGCCCGGCCCGCGTACTGCCCCACCCGGCTGGCGGTGTGGGCATCGGAGCCTATCGTGACGATCTGTCCTCCCAGCTCCTTGAACCGGCGGAAATACACGTCATAGGGAAGGAAGTCCCCACACCGGTCCACGCCGCTGGTGTTGATCTCCATCCCCTTCCCCTTCCGAGCCAGCTCCCGCAGGATCTCATCGATCAGCTCCCGATGCGCATCGAAGGACACCGGCCGGGGATCCGGATTGGCCCTGGCCTTGCTGATGTAGGTCAGATGTCCCAGCACGTCGAACCCGTCATGGGCCTGGACGCAGGAGAGCGTCTCCTCCAGATACCGCCGCTCCGCCTCCAGCTGGGTCTTACCGTCCCAGTATTCCTTGTAATATACATCCAGTTCGTCAACGAAATGCACCGACCCCAGCACGAAGTCGAACTGCCGCCGCTTCAGATCCTCCTGGAGCTGGGGCGCGTTGTAGGGCTTGATCCCGAACTCCAGCCCCCGACGGATCTTCAACGCCGGATGGGACAGCTTGTCATAGGCATCGTTGTACACCTGGGTATCGAACACCCATTCCTGCTTTTCCACGTTCGCGAAATAGTCGATGTGATCGGTGAAGCAGATCTCCTTCAGTCCCGCCGCCACCGCCGCCTGGACCATAGCCTCCGGCGCGTCGTGGCCATCGAAGGACACGATCGAATGCATATGAAAATCGAACATCTAAATCTCCTCCCAAAACTGGCGGAACGCTGTGGGCAGCGCCGCCTTCTTCTCTATCTGCTCCGCCGTCATCCAGCACAGCGGCCCAGTCGCCTCCCGCACTTCCAAATACAAGCCCCGCATCTGCCACTGGATGTGGGTGAAGATGTGTTTCCGCTCCACCTGCCGGTGCAGCTCCACCGGGACGAGCCCCATCTTTTCCACTGCCTCCAGCGCCTGGGCCGTCTCCAGCTTCCCCGCCACATTGGGGAACTGCCAAAGCCCTGCTAAAAGACCGGTCTCCTCCCGCTTTTGAAGAGCATACTGCCCCTGGCACGACAGGATGAACACCGTCCGATCCTCCACCCTTCGCTGCCGCTTAGGGCTCTTCACCGGAAAACAGGCAGCCGTCCCATGGATCGCGCCGCCACAAAAAGCCCGACAGGGACACGCCTCACACCGTGGCGTCCAGTTGGGTCCGCACAGCGTGGCCCCCAGCTCCATCAGTGCCTGGGTGAACCGCCCCGCATCCTCTGGATGCACCTCCTCCAGCGCCAGCTGGACTTCCTTTTTGAAGGAAGACAGATCGATGGGCGTATCATCCTCCAGGAGCCGTGACACCACCCGCAGCACGTTCCCATCCACCGCCGCCCTTCTTTGATCGAAGGCGATGGAGCAGATCGCCCCAGCCGTATAGGCCCCGATCCCAGGCAGCGCCAGCACGTCCTCATACCGCTGGGGGAACACGCCCCCATGCTGCTGCATGATCACCTGGGCCGCCTTTTTCAGGTTCCGGACCCGGCTGTAATAGCCCAGTCCCTCCCAAAGCTTGTGCAGCAGCTCATCTTCCGCGGAAGACAGGTCCTGGATGGTGGGCAGCGTCTCCAAAAAGCGGACATAATACCCCTTCACCGCCTCCACCCGGGTCTGCTGCAGCATGATCTCCGACAGCCAAACATGATAAGGCTCCCGATCCAAACGCCAGGGCAGATCCCGCCTGTTCTCCTCATACCAAGGAAGCAACGCCTCCGGCAACCTAGCCAAAACATCCATATCCATCGGCACACCTCCCATTCGCCCCATTCTACACGCCCCAACGCCCCCATGTCAAGGATCTGCAGAAAAGCACCTCGTCCATGGCATCACAGCAACGTTGGATCCATTATAATCTAAGGGACTGTAAGGAGCTGTCTCATTAAAGGCAGAATGCACAAAATAACGATGTCATTGCGAACCAGTCTGCAGACTGGTGTGGCGATCTCCTTCAATTTAGGGGATCCCCACGCCAGTCAGCACCGCAGCGCTGTGCAGAGCGCAACCGACGAAGTCGGCACTTGGCGCGGAGCAGTGCGCACTGGCTCGGAATGACATATTTGTGCAAACTGCCCTTAGTGAGACAGCTCCTTACGGCCCCTTAAGATCTAAACTCTCGGTTCTCCGTATTCTCTGCGCATGGCCTTCATCGAAACGACCCACTGCTTACCAAACTTGCACACGTCGACACCATCCACCAATTTGCCATAGGCGATGGCTTTTCTAAGGGTGCTTTCGTTCAGAGCCCAGAGAGCAGTAGCATCGCTGAAAGCCATAAGACCGTCAAATGGTGTTTCTACCTTAACACCGTTCTCCCACAGCTCGTCGCAGGACAGATCCAGATCATCGTTCCACACGATGCCGTGACCGCCTACGTCGACAGTGACATCGGAGAATAAATATGGATCCCTTAGCACTGCAAAAAGAGGGATGCGCTCAAATAGAGGCTTCATATCGTATATCTTCGTGCAGCCCTCGGCAAACTGGACACTCAGGCGATATTCCGGCAGGGCAGAAATATTCTTGATCTTGTGAAACATACTTGCCTCCTTACTCCAACGGAGGAAGGTGCTTGAAGTCCTGAGTCTGCCAAATAGTAAGGAGTTCTTCCTTATGGAGGCAGATCCATTCTCTTACCAATTCAAGAGCCTTATGGGGCAGTGCGCCCTCCAGGACCTTTCCGTCGGAAATCGTGATCGCAGCCATATCATCGCCATAGATGGCGTGGATATGAGGCGGGTTGTGTTCCTTTTACAAAAAGTACATACGGATAACGATCCCGTAAAATCTCGATAATACAGGCATCTTATCCACCCCCTTCTGCTAATAGTATATCACGATATCGTGATATCGTCAATATAAAAAATGATCCGAACCAACAAATGTGGTTCGGATCATTCTTCTTTGGTACGCCGAAAGGGACTCGAACTGGTGGTTTCGCTCGGTCTAGCCCTCGCGACTGACTGTCCACCGGACAGTCAGATCTTATGGTTCGAGTCTATCGAGGTATAAAAACGATCCGAACCAACAAATGTGGTTCGGATCATTCTTCTTTGGTACGCCGAAAGGGACTCGAACCCCCGACCTACTGATTCGTAGCGGCTAAACAGAAGTCCATTACGTGTTATTTCGTGCTAAAAATTCTAAATTTACTCGATTATACTTGATAATACGTACTATATGTGTTATATTGTCCATATAATTTTTATGGACTGTTCCAAAATTGTTCCGCCTCACGACAACTTATTTTTCGAAAGCAATCGACGGAGGAAGCGAAAATGGCACATATTGAGAAGAAACTTGGCAAGCGTGGACTGAGTTATCGGTTCATCGTGTCTGCCGGATTTGACTGCAATGGTAAGCGGATCTTTCACAAGAAAACATGGAAGCCTCCGCCCAATATGACGGAGAAACAGGCAGACAAAGCTGCGAACCGGGAAGCGGTTTTGTTCGAGCAATCTATCGCACAGGGCTACTCTCCGGATAACAAGCAGACCTTTGCTGAGTATGCAGAGTACGTTCTGGAGCTGAAGGCTCGAGCAGGCAAAAAGCATCGCACAATTTCCGGATACCGTGCGTTGCTTCCCAGAATCAACGTAGCGATGTGGTGCTGGCGTTAGTGGTGCCATCTTCAGAAAGGCTGGTGTGGACGAGCTGGAACGATACACCGAAAGAAAATTCGGCATCAGTTACTACGATACCACAAGGAAAAATGAGATGAAGCCAACAGAAGTCCGAGTGACACCCAGCTTTGCACTACCCTGCGATATAATTTTTGCACAGGGTCCCAAAGCATACGAGCTTGATATGTTATCTACAGACTGCAGCACTACTCCTTGCCCAAAAAGCGTCTGCATTAGAGGTTGATGTCTTTACAGATGCTATAGCAAAGAAATACGGAATTTCAAAAGATGTGATGCTATCGGAGATCAGAAGATACCAACATAAAGTAAACAGAGAAAGGGAATAACAATGAAAAGAAACATTAGTATTGTAGCCTATGGTTTGGAGACAGCGCAGTTGTCACAACTGAATGAGGCTATGGCGTATTCATACACATTGCAGTTAGTGGAAACCATCACCGATTTGCTGGTTGCAGATGCGCTTTGCTGTATTATCAATGCCGAGGCGTTGGATGCGAAGGGTGTCAGCATCCTGCAAAATTACTACATAGATGCCGCAGACTATTCCACTGAGCAGATTATCTGGATCGGAGAAACACCGCCCTGCAAAGCATTCCCCTGCTATGGCAGTTTTGGAGAAATGCTTGAGGAATTGGACAGCATCCTACAAGCTGCGCAGCACCGATATGATATCCACTCGGAACAATAGTTCCCGGGATATATCGTGTCTTTTGCTGATACTTTGACTTGCCTCGTGCTGCTGTAATGCCAGCATTGTCAATCAATGGCTGAATATCTAAATCTGGATGAGCTTCCAAATATTGACCACATATAGATGTCGGGTTTACGTCAGCGGTTCTGCAGCCCACTTGCGTTGTAAAGCATTCGTCAAAATTAATAACCCGTTTACAGCCTCTCTTTTTAAGAATATCTCCATACTCTATCTGTATTGAGTAGTTATGACCTTTAATGGTCACCCTCCGGCGGAATTTCAGAACGGCTGCATATACCAACGAAGTCGCAAGCCAAATAAGCAAAAAGCATGCAAACCGCGAAATGATGGTATTTATGGCCTCCGCATCAGCGCATGAAAACACTTTGGATTTGCTAAGAATATCCTGTGAAATCCATTTGTGGTTTCCAAAAAACGATTCGGGTACAAATGTAAAAATAACTGTTACAGCAGCAAATGCCCAAGCAATGCTATTTTTGAAGAAGTTAATCAAAATCCGAGCACCTCTTTTATGTAACCATAGTCACCGACTTTTCTTCCGTAGGAATCATATTTCCAGAATGGCTTTGCAGAATTCTCGTAGCCACTCATATATGCAGGAAGCCAACTCGCTTCCTTCCGTGTAGAATTGTGGACGATAATGATCATTTTCTTCTTCTTTTTTGCCTGCTCAAATTCGTGGCGAAGATATGAACAACTATTTATGTACCCAAAGTCATCATTCTCGCCAGGTGTAGAAGTATTGAAAACGGTACACGCTTTAGTGCCGTTTGTGTTTTGTTTGTACGGTGTACAGAAGCACTGGCTTTGGTCTTTGGATACACGCTCGCATTTACTTCCTGCCGTGCGAGATCCCGTCATATCGCCGACAACAAAAATAACGGCGGAGGACGCATTGATTTGACGGTTAAATTCAGCTTTCAAATCACAAATCCTGCAATCATTACTCTTGGTTACACTTCCGGACGATACTTTTGACATATCAATGAAATTGATCGTGTGGAGATTGTCGCCACCCCACTTATTCAATTCGTCAACGACATCGCGGTCGCCATTAAGCCAATCATAATCTGCACTGATATAAACCTGTTTTCTCATTTTCGATTGTCTCCTTTTTGCGTTTTAGTCTGGGATGGCATATCCCCAAGATCTACCAATCCGAATTTTTTTCAGCTTACCTGCATCCGTCAGCTTAGCAAGGATACGGTTGGCTGTAGCAGCGGATACCTGAAGCAATTGACGGACATCAGCGTTGGTGATCGTGCCATTCTTTTTTGCGAAACGCTCGATCTTGTACCAGCGCAGTTCATCGGTGGTCATATTCTCAGCGACGTCGCTGGTCTGTACTGCCTCAATCAGTGCTTCTTTGATGGCAGACAGCATGAACTCAATAAATGCGGTGGATTCGCCCTCATAGTTGGAGCGGTTAATAGCAGCGTAGTATTCATCCTGCCGGTCATGGATGATGGATTCTACCGGGAGCCATGCGAACATAGGCTTCCACTGGGTCAGCAACAGAGTGTGCCACAGGCGTCCGATTCGTCCGTTACCGTCGGCAAAGGGGTGAATCACTTCCAACTCGTAATGGAACACACAGCTTTTGATCAGCATATGGATGTTGCTTTCCTTGACCCATTCCAGCAGCTCCATTGTGAGTCCTGGCGCATAATCCGGCAATGTGCCGAAGTGCAGAATATTGCCTTGTTTATCCACAACACCAACTGGGCCGGACCGGAAGCAACCGGATTCTTCAGTCAACCCCCTGGTCATAACCGCGTGGGCATTCAGAAGATCGTCCACAGAATAGGGATTCAAAGAATCCATCATCTCGTAGATCTCGTATGCGTTCTTGACCTCCGCAATGTCCTTGGGAGGCGCGATAACTTTCTTGCCGTTCAGAACGGCAGTGACCTGCTCCAAGCTCAGAGTATTCTGTTCGATGGCCAGGGAGGAATATATGGTGCGGATTCGATTGGTACGGCGCAACATGGGGTTCGTAGTGAGTCCTGCTACAGCATTGACTTGTCCGACCAGTTCCGCAATCTCTGTGATTTCATCGAGAATAGCTGTCGTAATCTCGAATGGCGGTTTTTTGTTATACATGGTGTATCACCTCATAACCCATTATATCACTTCATCGCTCATTTATCAATCAAAAATGAGTGATGAAATGAGCGATGAAAATGTAACGCTTTTAACCCCGTTTTTTGAAGGGGGTAAGGTCTTTGTATTCGGAATTCAAAATCGGCGAAAAAAGTCGTTGCAGTGCAACGGTTTTTCATTCTAAAAGCGTTACATATCGACGGGTTTATTCCAGCTTTTTGGGGGTGAATGATAGTGCGTAGCCCTCAAAGAAGTGTAAAATATACAGCAGTTGGTTTATAGGCTGAAAGACCAGCATTTGTGAATTGATGTTGCGGGCAAAATACACAAGAACCAAGATGGGATTCTCCAATGTTGGATTTTCCAATGTTGGAGAATCCTACGTAGGAGAATCCAACGCAAATAATAATAGAAGTAATAATAAAAGATAAAATAATTATAGATATAATAACTATTCATTCTTTCCTTCGGAAAGAATAGGGAAGAATGAAGGATGGATGAAAAATAGAGAGATAGAAAAAACAAGCGCCCTTTGCGCCCTATATGCCCGGTGAGAGCTATGATCCGGGCGGTTGGGGCGGATAGGGCGCATAATTTTTGATTTGCGGTATTTTTTGAAATACAGTGATCAACTGTGCATTCCAGGGGTTCTCTGAGGCTGTAGGAGGCTCTGTACGACCCGAAAACGTAGTGAATAGGGCTGGGATATGTCCCGTTACGAGCATCAATGCTCGAAGAATGTGTTGTAAATCCCTGCCGTAAAGTTGAAAAGGCGTTGCAGCACAATGACTTTTTTGCACGTAGTAAAGTGCTTCACGCAGAATTTGGTCACGCATTTGAAAATATCGAAAAGCGTTACATGTTTTTGAGTCGATCGTTCCATCCTTCCGTCAGTGATTTTTCTATGATAGAAGGAAGGATAAGTATTACTAAGATCATTATTACTGTTACTCAGTATTATTACATTGTGATTTTCACAATTCCTGAATAATGAAAATCACAATTCAAGAATGATGATAATCAAGATTCTTGATTGATGGATTTGCGTAATCCCGTGTTCCAAAGGCCTCCCGGGGCCGTCTGAGCAATAAAAAGCGCCCATTTCGACATGAAATGAGCGTTTGGATCAATCAGCCCAAGGTGTTCCACTGTATTCTAATGTTCCGAAAATGTTCCAAAGTCAGAATTTCATAATTTCAAATTCTGCCAAAAAGTAAGAAAAAAGCCTGAAACCGTGAAGTTTCAGGCTTTTTAGGTGGTACGCCGAAAGGGACTCGAACCCCCGACCTACTGATTCGTAGTCAGTCACTCTATCCAACTGAGCTATCGGCGCATTTGCTCGTCATCTGACAGCCCAGATATATTAGCACATCCTTTTCCAAAATGCAAGTACTTTTTTCGATTTCCGGGAAAAATTTTT
>JAFTKE010000198.1 GCA_017456045.1 Oscillospiraceae bacterium | reverse complement strand
TCATCTTCCTTGGAAGCTGTACCGTGGGATCACGGTGGGTGGTGTTTTGAGCAAAAGGAGATGCTGGATCCTTGCTATTGGGTGTTGGATGAAGTACAATGAGGAAAAGGAGCGTGGTGTGGGGTGGTTTGTCCGGTTTGTGGCGTGGAGTGTCGGGATGTGAAGGTCTGTCCGGAGTGCGGGTGGGATCTTGGATTATCTGTTGGAGAGATGATCCCAGAACGGCTGGTGGGCAGGTATGTGGGCCTCGATGGATATTGGGATGTTGGATATCGGACGTTGACGATCCATAAGGACGGGGTTTGCGGACAGGTGGAGCGTGTGATCGATCACAGGGATATCGCCGGGATCTTGTTCCAGCCTGCTTCCCTTGAGGGGAACGGCTATGCGGTGATCAGAGAGCGAGGAGAGGTGTGGCTGTCGATCAACGATGAATTGGACGCATCGTGCTATGAACTGGCGCTGGTTTTTTTGGCCTCCAAGGAAAAAGAGTTTGCTGAGTTATGTGCTTTTCTGGAGCATATCCGAGGGACGATCCCTATAAGGAAGTCGGAAGCGCAAAAGGTATCATGTCCCCGATGCGGATCGGATCTTTTGAGGAATCGCTGCGTTTATGTGCCGGTGTTCATACGGAAGAAAGACGAGTTTAGGCTATCGGCTTAAAACAGCCTAGGTCTAGATATAGTAAAAGTCCGATATATTGGATGAATGGTATGAGATAATGGTGCCATAAAGGTGGTGCCAATATGTACAAAAAGAAAGCTGCAAGCAAATCTATCAAGAAGGCCATGAGCTACGCTCAGTTTCTCAAGCGTTTTCCCAACGAAAAAGCATGTGCTGAGTATCTGTACAACATCAAGTGGCCCGAGGGCTTTGTCTGCCCTGTGTGTGGTCACCGGCATGGTCATGCACTGAGCCGCCCCGGGCGGTATCAGTGTGCCAGATGCCGCCGTCAGACCTCTCTGACCGCAAATACAGTTATGCACCGCACCCACTTACCCCTGACCAAGTGGTTTTGGGCGATTTACCTAGTTGCCTGCGACAAGCGTGGGATCTCCGCCCTGACCCTGGCAGGCAGGATCAGTGTCAGTTACGAGACTGCATGGTATCTGCTGAAGCGTATCCGCATGGCTATGGAAGCCCGTGATGCCCAATATACCCTTGCAGGCATCATTGAGTTCGATGATTCCTATTTCGGTGCGAAGATCAAGGGGAAAGAGGGTCGTGGAGCGGGAAATCAGGGCGTGTTTGTTGCGGTCGGTAAGGATAAAGAGGGGCGCCCTCAGTATTTGAAGATGCTCACCACACCCAATATCCAAATCCCATCTGTGAAAAAGTTTGTGGACGAGAATCTGGACGAAGGATCTACTGTGGAAACAGATGGTTTCAGAAGCTACCGCAAGCCGCTGGCAGACAATTACACACATCTGGCCGAGGACTTTAACCCCGACAGTGAGCATTTGAAGTGGCTCCACCGGATCATTGGCAATGCGAAGGCCTTTATCAACGGCACCTACCACGGCACTAGCATCAAGCATCTACAAATGTATCTGAGCGAGTATTGTTACCGCTTCAATCGTCGTTCCTTCGGCGGAGCCATCTTCGACCGCCTTTTAATCGCTATCGCAGGATAACACTATATTTTGTGGCTGGCTGCTTAAAGCCGATAGCCTAAAGACGAGTTTATTTGCTGTTCTTGCGGATACTACTGGAGAAATGGCAGAAAATCTGTTAGATAAGTTCTAAAATATATAAAATCATTGATCAAGACCTGTCAGTTTTCTGACGGGTCTTGTTTGTTTCTATATTGCTTTTGGATATTGGATGGAGTACAATGGGGGGCAAAGGAGCGTGATGGATCATGTTTTGTCCGAATTGTGGGAAGGATGCCGGGGAATTCAAGTTTTGTCCTTATTGCGGTACGGGGATGCCGGAGCTGAAAGCGGCGGTGTGGTCTGTTGGGATGCCTTGTCCTCATTGCGGCGGTACGAAGCTGGAGGGAAAAGAATGCGCCTTTTGTGGGGCGAGACTGGTCGGGGATGAGCAGGACACGCAGGATGAGACGTTGGATTCTTATGATATCCCTTATCGGGAGTTCGTTACAAGTCTGGGTGTGTCTATCGAACTGAAAAGGGACGAGTTGCTGCTGAAACGGAAGTGGCTCTTTCGTACTGAGAAGATCCATATACCGTACTCCAGCATCGCAGAGGCGGAGTATTCCCGAACGGAGGGATACATGGGAAGGATCAGGTTCCTTTGGTTCTCAGCCGGATCAAGCGGACAGTTCTGTCAGGAGAAAGTCATGTTTGGTGGCGAAGATGCCTGTATGTTCTTTTATCAAGTGTTCTTCGTGATCAAGCAGCTGTCGCCCTCTTCCGCGGCATTCGTGGTACAGTGTCCTCCTGTGGATCCGGATAAGCTGGCGCGCTTTTCTCAGAACGTCGATATGGAGGCGCTGTTCCAACGGTATGTACCTTGTTGGGAACCTGCGGCCGATGAAGTCATGTCAAAATGCATGATCCCCGGTGAGGAAGCCCTGGCGTTTGTGTTTTCCTATTTCGAGCAACGTCAGGCGCAGCTCTACAAAATGGATGTCAGGCTTGCAGCTCGAGATTATAATCGGATGATGCGATATCGGAAGCATGACCGCAGCGAGGAAAGACGCAAAAAAAGTGCGGACAGTATGTTCATGTGGCTCAGATAGATATTCAGCCCCGCCGGGTCCTTCCCGGTGGGGTTTCGTTATGGGAGGGGATCATGGATGAGTGAAAGTGTACGAGCAGAAATGAGGATAGACACTGGCGAGATGATAGGGAACGTGGAAAAGTTGGAGACGGCCTTTGAAGGGATCCAAGTATCATTGGATATGGTCGTCGAAAAAATGGAAGAGCTGGTGGCTTTGATGGCACCGCAGACGGAGAGCTTGTTCGAGGGACTGATCGGCGGCGTGGGCGTATTCAATACGTTGGCGGTAGGAAGAACGAATTTGGAAGGGATCTTCAAGGCAATCAATACTGGGCTGGACGAAATGAACGACAAGAATGGGTTCGATATATTCGACGCGTTGATTCCGCAGACCCAGGCGTTTGCAGAGAAGTTCAACCAATCTTTGAATCCGATGGCGGGAACGTTGGGTCAGCTTGGGTCGGCGTTCAATGGTACGACACTGATATGGATCGGTGCGATTGGAGCTGTGATCGCAATAATATGGGTACTGGTCGAAAACTGGGATGCTGTGGTCGCTGGTGTGCGTGCAGGCTGGACGGCGATCCAGGAGGCATTTGGCGCTGTAGCAGAATGGTTCGATACTACGATCATCCAGCCGCTGCAACTGAAGATCGGGGCTTTTTGGGAGGGATTCATTGGAAGCGCTTCTGAAACCTGGGAAGGGATCAAGCGGGTCTTTAGCGCTTTCGGCGATTTTTTTGGATCCATTTTCTCAGCGGGATGGGGTAACGTGATGTCGGTATTCGATGAATCGGGAGACATCTTCAATGGAATCGTTGGAGGTGTCGGAGAGTTCTTCTTCCGTGTGGTGAATGGCCTGATCGACGGGATCAATGCTGTGATAGCGAGTCCCCTTGAGTCGATCAATGTCGCACTGCGATTCGTCAGAGATATCAGTATCATGGGACTTCAACCATTCCGGGGACTGGGACTGATAGATGTGTGGAAGATCCCCCATTTGGCGCAGGGTGCGGTGTTGCCGGCGAATCGGCCGTTTTTGGCTGTGGTGGGCGATCAGAAGCATGGGACCAATGTGGAGGCGCCGCTGGAGACGATCCAGGAGGCGGTGGCGCTGGTGATGGGGGATGTGGTGGCCAGCAATATGGCTGGGCATGAGGCTACTGTCGGTGTGCTGCGGGAGATCCTGGACGCGGTGCTGGGGATCGAGATCGGGGACGAGGTGATCGGTCGGGCCGCCGCACGGTATGGGTCCAGGATGGCTGTGGTCCGGGGCGTGCGGTGAGGGTCGTGGGCTGCAAGAAAAGAGTGTCATCCCGAGGAGGGCTTTGCCCGACGTGGGGATCTCCGAACTTTTTAGGTAGGTGATCGCTACATTTCCGCTCTAACTAGGGGATTCCCACGACCAGTGTGCGCACGGGTCTCGGAATGACATTACTTTCCTTACAGCCCCGAAACCGCGCCATTTTCCGCAAATCGTGTACGATTTGCGGTGGAAAGGGCATGCCCTTTCCCTACATGGCGGTGCGCTC
>JAFTKE010000197.1 GCA_017456045.1 Oscillospiraceae bacterium | reverse complement strand
GGCGAGATGGTCAAGGTAGCCCGTGAAAAGTTCCCGGATCTGGAAGTGATCTGCGGCGACGTGGAGCAGACCCCCTTCCCCCAGCCCTTCGACGCGGTCATGGTCTACAACGCCTTCCCCCACTTCCCGGACCCTGCCCACCTGATCGGCATACTGGCAGATCTGGTGAAGCCCGGCGGCAGGCTGTCCATCGCCCACGGCATGAGCCGGGCCCAACTGCTTCAGCACCACGCAGGCCGTGCCAGCACCGTTTCCATCGACCTGGTCCACGAAGACCAGCTGGCCGCCCTGATGCGCCCCTATTTCGATGTGGACGTGATCGTCTCCAACGACCAGATGTACCAGGTGGCAGGCACACGCCGGGATGAGACGATGTAGATCCTCATCTCCCCCATGGATAAAATAGGCTCGTGCAAAGCTAACGCTTTGCACGAGCCTATTTTATCCATCCAGTTCCCGGAAGATATGCTCTCCCATCAGTTCCGCCAGGGTGTTCTCCCCCCAGCTGTAATTGGTCAGATAGCTGCCCTTGAAGGACTGCCCTGCCTCCCCTCTGCCGGAAAGGTGTTCATAAAGATCGCACCGGACCTTTTCCGTCACCAGTCTTCGCTTCCCGTTGACAGATTCGATCACATCCGCGATCCCATACTCCTCCAGAAGGTTTTTCAGCCGCAGCGCCACCTTTCGGTATCTGGCCAAGGTCACAGGATCCGCCGGCTCATCCTCCCACAAGAAGCTGATCGCCTCCTCAGATGAGACGAACCCGCCCCGCCGGTCCACCAGCAGGGCCAGCAGCTCCTTGGACTTTTCATTTCGGAAGGCGATGGGCTTACCATCCACGAACACATCGAAATAACCGAAGGTCCGGATCTCCACTCGTACGCATGCCGTCTGCTCTTGGGTGTCGTCCACGTTGTACAGCATCACATAGCGAGGCCCGGCACCGCCGGGCGAACGCTGAGAGCAGATCGCCTTGATCCGCCGGTCACGGCCCGAGTCCAGATCGTGGTAGGTGAACCCTGCCTCGCCCTTGGCCAGCAGCCCCAAAAAATCGTCATAAGTAGCCTTACTGTTGGCGACGAACTGCCTGATCGGTGTCCGCTTTTTCATGATGGAGAGCCATTCTTCCTTGCTGTATCCGAAGAACCGGCATACATTGTCGCTGGCATACAGCGGTGTCACCGCGTCCTCCATGATCTCAAACGCCGCGATCCCGTCGGTGAAGCGCAGGACCAGCTCCTGCATATCCTTCTCGCTCCCCAGTGCCGACTCGCCCCGCAGCCCTCTGCAACAGAACAGGCTGATGGCCTCATCGATCTTCACCAACAATCCGGTATATGTCCGCAGTGCGCCGCTGGAGGAAAGCGCCCGATACCGGATCTCCGGCGGTGCCTCCGACTCCTGGGATCTTCGCTGATAGAAGTCCTCAAAGAACCAGCGTACCCGTTCCCGATCCTCTTCGAACACCGTCTCATGGATCCATTTCTCCGTGGCCTCCTCCATCTGCATGGGGATATCCTCGATCCAGCGGAACATGGCCGAGCTTTGTCCATGGAGACATTTCACCGTCCGTGCCTGCAGATCATATTCGAAGATCTTGTCATACACATCGCTCAGTACCTTGAGATAACGCCGGACCTCCCGCTCCTTTCGGATGTTGTGCCGCTGAGTGATGTCCATACAGGCGCTTTGGAACTCCTCTTCGCCCTCCTCGTTGACACACTTGGTGACCCAACCGAACAGATACGCCCTGGTCCCATCGCAGCGAAGGACGGTCATCTCACCGGCGATCGGCGCGCAATGCTTATACACCCGATCCAGATAGACAGCGAACCGCCGACGTTCTTCCACGGGGATCATCATGTAGATGTTCTGGCGATACATCTCCAGATCATCGAACCCTGCCGACGGTCTCTCCGGGAATCGAAGGAAACGCAGCATCTGATCATTGATGTAAGTGATCCTGGGCGTCTTCTCGCAGGTGTAGCGCAGGAACCCGCAGGGGATCGTCTCGTCCAGGAACCGCAGGTTCCGCTCCTCCCTTTGCAGCTGGGTGATATCCGTCAGGACGCTGTCGGCCACCATGGTCCCATCCTGTAGATAAGAGGTGATGGTGTCGCTGACATGGATCACGGTCCCATCCAGCCTCATCAGACGGTACTGCACCGTGCGGGTCTTCGCCTCACTGCCCACCTCTCGCAGCACATCATCATAGCACTGCCGGTCTGAAGGATGGATCCGCTGCGCATACCGGTCCTGCCCATCATCCAGCAACGTCTCTATCGAACACCCTAGCATCCGGCACAGGTTCTCGCTGACATAGCTCAAACAAGGCTCGCAGCCAAAACGGTAACGATGGAACCCGCTGACGTTGTGGCAAAGGATATGTTCGATCTCCAAAGAGGTCATTTCCATAGTATCTCCGATCACGCAAGAAGTTGATTGCTCAACATCCATTATACCACAAAACACCCTCCCCGTCAATGGAGATCAGGGAAACGAGAAAATGTCATCGCAAGGTGCGAAGCAACGTGGCGATCCCCATCGTTCCCTCAGGAAACTTAGGAGGATCGCCACATCCATACCTCACATCGTACCACGAAGCTCGGTCTTTCGGATCTTACCGCTGATCGTCTTTGGCAGCTCCGAAACGAAGTCCAGGATGCGGATCCATTTATACTCCGCCAGCCTTTGGTTGCAGTGATCCCGGATCTGTTGCTCCAGCTCCCGGGACGGTGTCCGTCCGCCGCCCAAGACCACGAAGGCCTTGATCGCCTGTCCCCGCAGGGGATCCGGCACGCCCACTACGCTGCATTCCACCACAGCCGGATGCTCCATCAGCACGTTCTCCACCTCATAAGGTCCCACCCGGTAACCACCGGTCTTGATGATGTCATCGAACCGACCGTGGAACCAGTAGCGCCCATCCTCATCCATCCAGGCCGCGTCACCGGTGTGGTACACACCGCCCCGCCACACATGGCGAAACTGAGCCTCATCGTCCAGATAGCCGCAGAACACGCCGATCTGCCGCCCATCCTCCGGCGGCACGATCACCACCTCTCCGATCTGCCCGACAGGGACGGTCTTCCCGTCCTTCCCCAGCAGCCGGATATCGTAGAAGGGCGAAGGACAGCCCATGGACCCTTCCACCGGATCCATGCCCTTGAAGTTCCCCATCAGCAAGGTGGTCTCCGTCTGACCGTACCCCTCACATAGCTGTAGCCCCGTCTTCTCTGTGAACTTGCGGAACACCTCCGGAGCCAGCATCTCCCCAGCCGTGGAGGCATGACGAAGGCTGGGCATAGCAGGGATCCCCTTTCGCACCAGATAGCGGTACACAGTAGGCGGTGCGCAGAAGGAAGTGACGCCATAGCGCTGGATGATGGCACAAAGCTGCTTCGGCTCGAAATTGTCGAAATCATACACCATCACCGCGCTGCCCACCAGCCATTGCCCATAGATCTTCCCCCAGGAAGCCTTGGCCCAGCCGGTCTCCGCCACCGTGAAATGGAGCCCCCCGTCCTCGGCCTGCTGCCAGTATCTCGCTGTGACGATATGGGCCAGCGGATACGAGAAGTCGTGGATCACCCCCTTGGGATAACCGGTGGTGCCGGAGGTGAAGTACAGTAGCATGGGATCCGTAGTCTCAGTCCGTACCCGCTCCAACGTTTCCTGGGCCTGTTCCGCTTCGGCGGTCAGATCCCGGAACCCGGAGACAGCCTTTTGCACGGTCCAAAGGTGACAAGGTGTCCCCGCCTGCTCCACCGCCTCCAGCAGCCGCTGGGGGACATCGTCATCGGGGGTACATACGATTGCGTCCACCTTGGCCATCTTGAGCCTGTAGACATAGTCGCTGACAGTGAGCATATGCGTGGCAGGGATCGCCACCACCCCCAGCTTATGCAGCGCCACCACGGCGAACCAATACTCATAGTGCCGCTTCAGCACCAGCATCACCCGCATCCCACGGGAAAGCCCAGCGTCCTTGAACACGTTGGCCATCCGGTCGCTGTATCGCTTCACGTCCGCGAAGGTGAAGATCCGCTCCCGTCCATCAGTGTCGCACCAGACCATGGCCCGTTTCTCCGGCTCCTGGTCCGCGATGGCATCCACCACATCATAGCCGAAGTTGAACCCCTCCGGCACGTCCAGCGTGATCTTCTCCAGTCTCCCCTGGTCATCCAGGATCTCTTTACAGAATTTTTGATAAATGCTCATACTGTCTCCCTGACTGCCTCCACACCGATCCGACGGAACCGGTCATATCGCTTGCTCACCAGGTCCTCTTCTTCGGATAGGTCCTCCAGCTCCTGTACCAGCATCTGACGCAGCCGGTGGAAGAAGGGCTGCTGGCCCAGATCCTTTTCCGATACGATCCGCTCCACGACCCCCAGGGCCTTGGCGTCCTCCGCCGTCAGCTTCAGGCTCTTCGCCGCCACTTCAGCCTTGGCCGCGTCCTTCCAAAGGATGCTGGCGCACCCCTCTGGAGAGATCACGGAATATACCGCGTTTTGCAGCATCCATACCCGATCCGCCACTGCCAGCGCCAACGCGCCGCCGCTGCCGCCCTCGCCGATCAGCACCGAGATCACCGGCACACCGAGGCTGGACATCTCCACCAGGTTCTCCGCGATCGCCTGGCCCTGTCCCCGCTCCTCGGCCCCGATGCCGCAGTAGGCCCCGGAGGTATCGATGAAGAGGATCACAGGTCTTTTGAATTTCTCCGCCTGCTTCATCAGCCGCAGCGCTTTCCGGTAACCCTCCGGCCCCGGCGCGCCGAAATTCCGCCTGCTGCGCTCCTTGGCGGTATGGCCCTTCTCGATGGCGATCACCGTGACGGCTCTGCCATCCAGCTGGCCGATCCCGCCTACCACCGCCGGATCGTCGGCGAACCGACGATCCCCATGCAGCTCGATGAAGCCCTGGAAGATCCCGTTGATATAGTCCAGCCCGGTGGGGCGGCTGCTGTCCCGGGCCATCTTCACGATACTATATGGTGTCTGACTCAAATCGATCCCCTCCATGATGCAGCCGTAAAAGCTGGGAAAGCAGTTTTTTCTGCCCGGTCCGGGGCACCACTTCATCGATGAAGCCATGCTCCAGCACGAATTCTGCCTTCTGGAAGCCCTTAGGCAGCGTTTTCCTGGTGGTCTGCTCGATCACTCTGGCCCCGGCGAACCCCACCGTGGCTCCTGGCTCAGCCAGGATGATGTCCGCCTCCATGGCGAAGCTGGCGGTGACGCCGCCGGTGGTGGGATCCGTCAGGACCACGATATAAAGCAGCCCCTGATCGCTGTGCCGCTTCACGGCAGCGCTGGTCTTGGCCATCTGCATCAACGACAGCAGCCCCTCCTGCATCCGGGCTCCGCCGGAGACCGTGAACCCCACCACGCTCATCCCATGCTCCAGGGCATACTCGAAGAGCCTGGTGATCTTCTCCCCCACCGCACTGCCCATGGACCCCATCATGAAGCTGGGCTCCATGGCGAACAGGCAGCATTCCTGTCCGCCGATCCGGGCAGTGCCGCAGATCACCGCCTCCAGCTCCCCGCTGGCGGTGCGGACCGTGTCGATCTTCTCCGGATATCCGGGGAAATCCAGTGGATCTTTCCCATGGACCGAAGGGAACAGCTCCTGGAAGCTGCCCTTGTCCACAGTAGAGCGGATACGTTGCCTGGCTTTCATGCGAAAATGATATCCGCACTGACACACCAGCCGATCCGCCCACAGCTTGCTCACAGGAAACGACCTATGACAGTTGGGGCAGGTCTTCTCCGGCTCCAGCGCGTCCTGCTGCACGATCGCGGCAGTGCGTCCGCCTTCTTCCAATGTGTTTTTCGGTTTCAGGAATTTGATAAATGCCATCGTCTCACCTGCTGCCTATGAATGTCAGATCATAATCGCCGGACGTGAATCGGTCATCGGCGACGATGCTCAGTTGTTCCTCGATGTTGGTGCGGATCCCCTGGATCTGCAGTTCGCAAAGGGCGGCCCGCAGCTTACGCAGCGTCTCCTCCCTGGTCTTGGCAAACACGATCAGCTTCCCCAGCAGAGGATCATAGTAAGGGGTCACCCGACTCCCCTGGACCAGGCAAGTATCGAACCGCACCGACGGCCCGCCGGGGACATGGAGCATCTCCAATGTCCCACAGCTTTTGGCATTGATGCGGCACTCGATCGCGCACCCGGACATGGGGATGTCGGCCTGGGTGAAATTCAGAGGGATGCCCGCGGCGATCCGGATCTGCCATTTCACCAGATCGATCCCAGTCAGCATCTCCGTCACACAATGCTCCACCTGGAGCCGGACGTTCATCTCCATGAACCAGAAGTCCCCCTCCCGGTCCAGCAGGAATTCCAACGTCCCCGCGCCCACGTACCCCACCTGTTTCACCGCCTCCACAGCCAAAGCCATCAGGCGTTGCCGCTGTGTCCCGGACACCGCAGGCGAGGGAGTCTCTTCGATCAGCTTCTGGTTCCGCCGCTGTAAGGAGCAGTCCCGCTCCCCCAGACACACCACGTTCCCATGCTCATCCGCCAGGATCTGCAGCTCCACATGGCGGGCAGGATGGATATACTTCTCCAAATACACGGTTCCATCGCCGAAGGCGCTGAAGGCCTCGGCGGTGGACTGTTGCCAGGCAGGCTCCATCTCCTGTGGTGTCTGGACCAAACGGATGCCCCGGCCACCGCCACCGGCACAGGCCTTGAGCATCACAGGATATCCGATCGACGCAGCCTCGGCCTTGGCCTGTCCCACGTCCTCCAGCGCCTTGGTGCCGGGGATCACGGAAAGGCCGGTATGTCGAAACAGCTCCTTCAACACTGCCTTATCGCTGAGGCGGTCCATACTGTCCGGATCCGGACCGATGAACACCAACCCGTTCTGTCCGCAAAGGCGGGCAAAATGAGCGTTCTCCGAAAGGAACCCATATCCGGGGTGGATCGCTTGGGCTCCCGCGAGCAGGGCGGTACTGATGATCTGCTTTTCGTTCAGATAGCTCTCCGCCGCCTCCGGACCACCGATGCAGTAAGCCTGATCTGCCAGGGACACATGGAGCGCGTCCTTATCCGCTTCTGAGTACACAGCCACCGTGGCCACGCCCATCTCCTTGCAGGCCCGGATGATCCGGACCGCGATCTCGCCACGATTGGCGATCAAGATCTTGGAAAACATGGCTCACGCTCCTGTGATCGCGAAGGAGAAGCTGGCGGACACGCAAAGCCTGCCATCCACCGACACCGTCCCCTCCCCGAAATAAAAGGGATGCTTCCTGCGCAGGATGCGACAACGTGTCTCCACTGTATCCCCCGGCCGTACCGGAGCGCGGAACTTCACCTTATCCAGCCCCGTATACACCGGCAGCTTGCTCCCATCCATCTCCCCCTGCAGCAGGACACAGGCAGACTGGGCCAGGATCTCACACAGGATCACCCCCGGCACGATCGGATCGCCGGGAAAATGGCCCTTCAGGAAAAACTCATCCCCCCGCACGTGGTAGTGGCCGATGGCTGTCCCATCCTCTTCCACCACATCATCCACCAGGAGCATATGATCTCTATGGGGCAAGATCTGCATGATCTCATCTCTATTCATGCTTCCCTCCTGATATGGAACAGGGGCGTTCCGTATTCCACCATCTGTCCATTGGTGACGCAGACCTCCGCGATCACGCCGTCACATTCCGCGCTGATCTCGTTCATCAGCTTCATGGCCTCCACGATGCATAGGGTCTGCCCCTTTCGCACCCGATCCCCCAAAGAGACGTAAGGCTCAGCATCCTCGGCAGGAGCCGCATAGAAAAGCCCCACCATAGGAGACTTCACACTGACGCAGTCGGCCCGCTCCTGCTCCCCATGCGCCTCCGGCACTGGGACGGAGACGACCTGCTTCGGTGCCGGTGCCACGCCACGCTCCAGTCGGACCACCGTATCACCCTCCGTGATCTCCAGTCCGGTCAGCTCCAGCTCTTTCATCAGCTGGGCATAGCTGCGAATATCCGCTTCCTTCATGGGATCACACCTTTCTAAACGCCAAACAGGCATTGTGGCCGCCGAAGCCCAGAGAATTGGACAGGCACAGATCTACTTCCGCCTCCACAGCGGAATTCGGCACATAGTTCAGATCACACTTGGGGTCCGGCTGGCGAAGATTGATCGTAGGCGGCACGATGCCGGTCTCCAGCACCTTCAGGCAGACGATTGCCTCGATCGCACCGGCCGCGCCCAGCATATGTCCGGTCATGGACTTGGTGGAGCTGACCAGCGCCTGATAGGCCCGCTCCTGCCCCAGAGCCTTCTTGATCGCCAGGGTCTCCCCCACATCGTTCAGAGGGGTCCCGGTACCATGGGCGTTGACATACACCCGCTGCGTTCCATCATAGCCCGCTTCTTCCAGCGCCTGGACCATGGCTCGGGCACCGCCCTCCGCCTCCGGATGGGGCGCGGTGATGTGATGGGCGTCACAGGTGGAGCCATAGCCGCAGACCTCGCCATAGATCTTGGCACCTCGTGCCACGGCATGCTCATATTCCTCCAGCACCAGCGCCGCAGCTCCCTCGCCGATCACGAAGCCGCCTCGCCGCTCATCGAAGGGCAGAGACGCCGCGTCCGGATCCTCCGCCACGCTCAACGCTTTCATGTTGATGAACCCCGCGATCCCCACGGGCACGATGGAAGCCTCCGCACCACCGGTGATCACCGCGTCAGCATAGCCGTGGCGGATGGCCCGCAAAGCTTCGCCGATGGCATTGGAGCCGGAAGCACAGGCCGTCACAGCGGGCAATGCTGCCCCCTGGCAGTTATAGCGGATCGCGATCATGCCCGCCGCCATGTTGGCGATCATCATAGGCACGCACAGAGGCGACACCCGATGGGGGCCACGACTCTGGAGCTTCCCGATCTCCGCGCTGACGGTATTCAAGCCGCCGATGCCGGAGCCGAAGTACACCGCCACCCGATCCGGGGGCAGCGTGCCGATCACGCCGCTCTCCTCCACCGCCTGGACCGCCGCACCCATAGCATACTGGGCGAATCTGTCGCTGCGCAGCATCTCGCTGCGGTCCATATAGGCCATGGGGTCGAAGCCCATGACCTGTGCGCCCAATTTGGCTTTATAGTCTGTGGTATCGAAATAGGTGATGGGGCCGATGCCATTGTATCCTGCGGTCAGATTCTTCCAGGCGGTGTCCATATCACTGCCCACCGGACTGACCACGCCCAGCCCCGTCACCACGACTCTTCTGTTTCCATCCATAATAAATACTCCTTACATGGCGATGCCGCCGTCGATCCGCAGCACCTCGCCGGTCACATACTTGGCGGTGGCGAGATACCCCGCCGCCTCCGCCACTTCCTCCGCCTCGCCCATACGTCCCAGAGGGATCATGGCGACCAAGGGGTTCTCCCCCTGTTCCCCGGTCATATCCGTGCGGATGAAGCCGGGGGCGATGGCGTTACAGCGGATGCCCTTCCCTGCCAGCTCCTTGGCGGCAGACTTGGTCAGCCCGATCAACCCCGCCTTGGACGCGGAATAATTGCACTGCCCCGCATTGCCCATGAGACCGGACACAGAGCTGATGTTGATGATGCAGCCCTCCCGGTTGCGGAGGAACAAGCCACTGCAATGACGGATCATATTGAACGCGCCCTTGAGATTGGTGTCCACCACCGCATCGAAGGCCGCTTCACTCATCATCGGCACCAGGCCGTCCCGAGTGATGCCCGCATTGTTCACCAGGATGTGGGCGGTGCCGAAGTCCTTCTTCACCGCCGCCACCGTAGCCTTCACTTCCTCGAAGGATGCCACATCGCACCGATAAGCAACAGCCCGCACACCATGCTGACGGACGCAGTCTTCACACACCGCCTCCGCCGCCTCCTGGTTCCCGGCATAGATCACTGCCACGTCCGCACCCATAGCGGCGAACTTCTTCACGATCGCCGCTCCGATGCCCCGGCTGCCGCCGGTGACGATGGCTACTTTCCCTTTCAGCATCCTGACTCCTCCAAAAACTCCGTCACCGTCTTGGCGGTGACCTGATCGTCGATCTTCTTGATCATATTGGTAAGCGTCCGTCCCGGCCCGATCTCGATGAAGGTATCCACGCCGTCACCGATCATGTTCCGGATCAGATCCTCCCACCGCACCGGACTGGCGATCTGCATGGACAGCAGTGCTGCCACATCCTCACCATAGGGCTTCCCCATCACATTGGAATACAGGGCGATCTCATGATCCCGGATCTCCACCTTCCGCAGCTCCGCCGCAAAAGCATCGGCAGCCCCCTGCATGAAGGGAGAATGGAACGCCCCCTTCACCTTCAAGGGGAGCGCCCGGCCACCAGCTGCCTTCACATCGGCAGAAAATGCCCCCATCTGGAAAGCCAGGCCGGAAACGGTGACGTTCCCAGGGCAGTTGAAGTTCACGGGATAGATGCCCGGATACTTTTCCGCGATCGCGGCCACCTGCTGCGCCGTCAGCTTCACCACCGCCGCCATGGCGGTGTCATGCTTCTGGGCCTCTGCCTGCATCAGTTCGCCCCGGCGGCACACCAGACGAAAGCCGGTCTCCGGATCGAAGCAGCCTGCCACAGTGGCCGCCACCACCTCACCCAGGGAGAAGCCCGCCACCGCATCGGGGCGGACCCCCTTCTCCATCAGCACCGCAGCAGCCGCCAGCTCCATGGCAAAGAGGCAAGGCTGGGTGTTCCCGGTCTGGGCCAACTCCTCAGCAGATCCCCCGAAGCACTGCTCCGAGGTACCGGGCCGGATCCGGTCGCACATTCCATATATCTTTGCGGCAGCGGGAAAGCGCTCCACGATCGGCTTCCCCATACCTGGGTACTGATCCCCCTGGCCGGAGAAAACGAATGCTACTTTACCCATCTCGAGGCCTCCCGGAGGATCGGCTCTGCCTCCTCCATCACTTCCCGAACGATGTCCGCGGCGCTTTGCTCCTTTCTCACCATGGCAGCGATCTGACCGGCGAGGAAACATCCCTGTTCGTTGTCCCCCTCCTGCACCGCCATGCGCAGCTTGCCCACAGCCAGCGCCTCCAGTTCTTCGTCCCCCATGCCGCCGTACTCTGCCTTGGAATACTCCCTGGCGAAGGGGGTGCGCAGAGATCGCACCGGATGGCCCAGCCGCTTGCCGGTGACCATGGTGCAAAGGTCAGTGGCCTTCAGGATCTTCTCCTTATAATTGGGATGGATAGAGCATTCATAGGCACTGAGGAACCGGGTGCCCATCTGCACGCCGCAGGCCCCCAGCATGAAGGCTGCCGCAACGCCCCGTCCATCGGCGATGCCGCCTGCGGCGATCACAGGCAGCGTGGTGGCGTCACACACCTGAGGCACCAGCACCATGGTGGTCAGCTCGCCCACGTGGCCGCCGCTCTCGCCGCCCTCGGCGATCAAAGCAGAAGCCCCCAGCCGGGTCATGAGCTTCGCCATGGCCACGGAAGCCACCACCGGGATCACGCAGATCCCAGCCTCCTTCCAGGCTTTCATATACTTGGAGGGGTTCCCGGCGCCGGTGGTGACCACCTCCACCTTCTCCTCAATGACGACCTGGGCCACTTCCTGAGCGAAAGGGCTCATGAGCATGATGTTCACGCCGATGGGCTTGTCGGTGAGGGACCGGGCAATGCGGATCTGATCCCGGACATAGCTGCCCGGGGCGTTCCCCGCGGCGATAATACCAAGGCCGCCGCCATTACTCACGGCAGCGGCCAGTTTCCCGTCAGCGATCCAAGCCATACCGCCCTGAAACACTGGGTACTGGATGCCCAGCAATTTACAAATCGGTGACTCGATCATCTCTTTTACCCCTGCTTGCTCTGGATGAACGCATCCAGCTCGCCCACGGTAGCAACGCTCTGATCCAGCTCGATCTCGAT